>JBIHZO010000120.1:0-8915 GCA_044231405.1 Cypionkella sp.
CGACGATCTGGTCGGCGCGGCCTATCTGCCGACGGACGGGCAAGCGAACCCGTCAGACATCACGCAATCGCTGGCCAAAGGTGCGCGGATGGCGGGGGTGAAGATATTTGAAGACACTCCGGTCACTCGGGTGATCGTTGAAGACGGGCGCATCCGTGGGGTGGAAACGCCGTTCGGAACGATTGAATGTGAAAAGGTGATCTGCTGTGCGGGCCAGTGGACGCGGGCTTTGGCGGCTCAGGTCGGGGTCAACGTGCCGCTGGTGTCGGTGGAACATCAGTACATGATTACCGAACGGATTGAAGGGGTAACGCCGGATCTGCCGACGCTGCGCGACCCGGATCGGCTGACCTACTGGAAGGAAGACGTGGGCGGCCTGGTCTGGGGCGGCTACGAGCCGAACCCGAAGCCTTGGGCGGTGAAGGGCATCCCCGAGGGCTTCCATTTTGATTTGCTGACCTCCGATTACGATCATTACGGCCAGTTCATGGAGGACGCGATCGCCCGCGTACCGGCTTTGGCAAACGCTGGGGTCAAGCAACTGCTGAATGGGCCGGAAAGCTTTACGCCCGATGGCAATTTCATTCTGGGTGAGGCGCCGGAACTGCGGAATTTCTACGTGGGGGCCGGGTTTAACGCCTTCGGAATCGCGTCCGGGGGCGGGGCTGGCATGGCTTTGGCGGAGTGGGCGGTGAAGGGCGAGGCCCCCTATGATTTGTGGCCGGTGGACATCCGCCGTTTCGGCCGCGTGCATCAGTCCACAGATTGGGTGCGCACGCGGACGTTGGAGGCTTACGGCAAGCACTACACCATCGCCTGGCCGTCCGAGGAAATGCAGTCGGCCCGGCCCACGCGGCGGTCGCCGCTTTATGCGCATCTGAAGGCGGCAGGCGCATGTTTTGGTGAGAAACTGGGGTGGGAGCGGCCAAATTGGTTCGCCGATCTGTCCGTTGGCGAGGTGCCGGTAGATCGGTATTCCTATCAGCGCCCGGGTTGGTGGGACCAGGTACGGCGCGAGCATATCGCTTGTCGGGAAGGTGTGGTGCTGATTGATCAGACCTCGTTCGCCAAGTTCACGCTGAAAGGGCCGGACGCGGCCAAGGCGCTGAATTATATCGCGGCTGGGAATGTGGACCGGGCGATTGGGTCGCTGACCTACACGCAGCTGCTGAATGCGCGCGGTGGGATCGAGGCGGATGTGACGGTGGCGCGGACGGCCTCGGATGAGTTTTACATCGTCACCGGCACTGGCTTTGCGACCCATGATTTCGACTGGATCAGCCGCAATCTGACCGGGAATTGTCAGTTGGTCGATGTGACTGCGGGCTCGGCGGTGTTGTCGCTTATGGGGCCGAAGGCACGGGAGGTTCTGGCGCGGGTTTGCTCGGATGATCTGTCAAACGAAGGCTTTCCCTTCGGGTCAGCGCGCCGGGTTTCGGTGGCGGGCTGCCCGGTTCTGGCGCTGCGGGTGACATATGTGGGCGAACTCGGCTGGGAGTTGCACATGCCCACCGATGTGGCTGTGACGGTCTACGAGGCGCTGATGGCGGGCGGCGGCGTGGTGAATGCAGGTTACCGCGCCATTGAAACCCTGCGGTTGGAAAAAGGATATCGGGCTTGGGGCGCCGATATCGGGCCGGATCACACGCCGGTCGAGGCGGGGTTGGCCTGGGCCTGCAAGATGAAGTCGGGCGTTGATTTCATCGGTCGCGCGGCGGTGGCGGCGCAGTTGGCGGGTGGGGTCAAAAAGCGGCTGGCGGGGTTCACGGTCGACGATCCGGCGGTGATCCTGCTGGGGCGCGAGACGATTTATCGCAACGGTGAGCGGGTGGGCTGGCTGTCGTCGGGCGGCTTTGGCCACACCATCGGCAAGCCCATCGGCTATGGCTTCATCCGCCGTGCGGGCGTGGATGAGACATTCATGTCCTCGGGCAGTTATGAGTTGGAGGTGGCCTCCGAACGGGTTCCAGCGCGGCTGCATCTGGGCGCGCTATATGATCCGACGAATGCGCGGATAAAGTCCTGAAATCGCGTGCTTGTTGAGCAGGCAGGGCCTTCGGCTCGCCGGAATCCCGGAATTCCGGGCTGGATATCTTTGCCAAGATGAAGCCCTGGATGCCCTAAGGTAAAGCATCGCTTGTGTAGAATCGGCAATCGGTTTTACCATCCGGTCAAAGAACAGAGCCGCAAAGGCCCGTCCGCAACCTCAACAGGGATGTTTGAACCATGATGAAGCGCCGTTTTCTGACTGTCACGCGCCGGGGGCTTTTGCTGTCGGGCGGGGCCCTGGCATTGACCGCTGGCTTGCCGAAACCCATCCGCGCGGCAGAGCCGATCAAGATGGCGGGTATTTATACGGTGCCCGTCGAACAACAATGGGTCAGCCGGATTCACACGGCCGCTGAGGCGGCCAAAGCGGCTGGCGCCGTGGACTACACGTACAGCGAGAACGTCGCCAACACCGATTACCCGCGCGTGATGCGCGAATATTGCGAGGCGGGGGTCAAACTGATCGTCGGTGAGATTTTCGGGGCAGAGCAAGAGGCACGTGAAGTAGCGGCGGAATACCCGGATGTGGCCTTCCTGATGGGGTCCTCGTTCATGCCGGATGCCGCTGCCAACCCGAACCTTGCGGTGTTTGACAACTACATTCAGGACGCGGCCTATCTTTCGGGTATCATCGCCGGGGCGATGACCAAGGGCAACATCGGCATGGTCGGCGGCTTTCCGATCCCCGAAGTGAACCGGCTGATGAACGCCTTCATGGCGGGCGCGCGCGAAAGCAATCCGGACATCAAGTTTCAGGTCAGCTTTATCGGGTCGTGGTTTGATCCGCCGAAAGCCAAGGAAACCGCGCTGGCCATGATCGACGGCGGCGCGGACCTTTTGTACGCCGAACGCTTTGGCGTCTCTGACGCGGCCAAGGAACGTGGCGTTCTGGCGATTGGCAACGTGATCAACACCCAAGCCGATTACCCAGACACCGTCATTGCCTCGGCGCTGTGGCATTTTGAACCGACCTTGAACAAGGCGATCGAGGCGATCAATGCCGGGGTGTTCACCGCCGACAATTACGGTGTGTTCTCGCAGATGAACGCGGGCGGTTGTTCGCTGGCGCCTTTGGGGACCTTTGAAGGAAAGGTTCCGGCCGATGTGATGGCACGGGTGGCCGCGCAAGAGGCCGCAATCAAGGATGGGTCCTTCACTGTCGCGGTGGATGACGGCGAGCCCAAATCGTCGTGACCGACCCCAAGACCAAGGCGGGGGACGTTGTCCTTCGCCTTGACCGCATCACCAAGCGTTTTGGGCCATTGGTCGCCAACGATGCCATCAGCCTGACCCTGCGCCGGGGCGAGGTGGTGGCGCTTTTGGGCGAAAACGGCGCGGGCAAGACCACGCTGATGAACATCCTGTTCGGGCATTATGTGGCCGATCACGGCGGGGTCGAAGTGTTCGGCAAGACCCTGACCCCCGGCAATCCGCGCGCGGCGCTGGCGGCGGGTGTGGGCATGGTGCATCAGCATTTTACATTGTGCGACAACCTTACGGTCTTGGACAACATCCGGTTGGGCACCGAAAGCCTGTGGTCGCGCGGGGCCAAGGATGCGCGGGCGCGGGTGGCCGCTTTGGCGGGCGATTTCGGGCTGGCGGTGACCCCTGACGCGCGGGTCGGGGCCTTGTCTGTGGGGCAGCGACAACGGGTGGAAATCCTGAAGGCGCTCTACCGCGATGCGCGCATATTGATCCTTGATGAACCCACGGCGGTGCTGACGCCGCAGGAAACCGACGCTTTGTTTGAAACCCTGCGGCTGGCGACCTCGCTTGGATTGTCGATCATCTTCATCAGTCACAAGTTGCATGAGGTGATGGCGATTGCCGACCGCTGTGTCGTGCTGCGCCATGGCACCGTGGTGGGCGAGGTTGTGACGCGTGACACTGATCGAGCGGCGTTGGCCGCGATGATGGTGGGCGGGGCGATTGCGCTGCCCAAGGCGCAGGCCCGGGCGGCCGGGGGCGTACTGCTGCGGCTGGACAGGATTTCCACACCGGATCAGGGGGCGGTTCCGGGGCTGAAAGGCGTCAGGCTGGATTTGCGGGCGGGTCAGATCACTGGCCTTGCGGGAGTGTCGGGCAATGGACAGGCGGCGCTGGCCGATTTGATCTCGGGTCTGATCCGGCCTGCGGTCGGGCAATTGCAGGTTCAGGGGCTGGCCGTTGCGGGCTGGAGCCCGCGCGCGGCAATTGGCGCAGGGATCGCGCGCATCCCGGAAGATCGCCATAAGACCGGTACCATTGCCGATTTCAACCTGACCGAGAACGCGGTGTTGGAAGGCTATTGCCGGCCCGAATTCTCGCGGTGCGGCTGGATGAACTGGGCGGCCGCCGAAGCATTCGCGCAGGGCATCATCACCGCCTATGACGTGCGTTGCCCGGGGCCGGGCGCGCGCATCCGGCTGTTATCGGGCGGCAATATGCAAAAGCTGATCTTGGGCCGCGTGCTGGAGCCAGCGCCGCAGATCATCATCGCCAGTCAACCGGTGCGAGGGCTGGACGTGGGTGCGATTGCCTATGTGCATGGCCGTTTGATCGCGGCACGGGATACGGGCGCGGCGGTGTTGCTGATTTCCGAGGATCTGGAAGAGGTGCAAAGCCTGTCCGACGTGATCCATGTGATATCCGAGGGGCGGCTGTCGCCGGGCTTTGCGCGAGGGGCGATGTCGCCGGCAGAGTTGGGACTGTGGATGGCCGGACAGGGGTTCGAACATGCGGCTTGAGGTGATTGCAAACCCCGGTCTGGCGCGGCGGCTGGGGTATCCGGCGGCGGCCTTGATGGCGACGGTGGTGGTGGCATCGCTGCTGGCCTTGGTGGCGGGGGCAGAGCCTTTTGGCACTTTGGGTCTGATCATCACCGGGGCGGTGGGGTCGAAATTCGCGGCGCTGGAAACGCTGAACCGGGCGACACCGCTGATCTTCACCGGGCTTGCGGTGGCCGTCGCCTTTCGCGCCAAGCTGTGGAACATCGGGGCCGAGGCGCAATTCTACGCGGGCGCAATCGTGGCGGTGGTGCTGGGAACGGGGGCATTGGGCAGCCCTTGGGTGCTGCCAGTCACGGCTTTGGGGGCCATGCTGGCGGGGGCTTTGACCCTGATGGGGCCTGTGGTGTTGAAAACCCGGCTGGGGGTGGACGAGGTTGTGACCACGCTTTTGCTGAACTTTATCATGCTGTTGCTGGTGTCATATCTGCTGGAGGGACCGATGAAGGACCCTGCCGGCATGGGCTGGCCCAAATCGGCTGCACTGCTGCCCGAGGCGCGCTTGCCCCGGTTGGTGGATGGCTTGCGGCTGCATTGGGGGTTTGGGCTGGCATTGCTGGCGGCGGTTGCGGTTTGGGTGATGCAGACCCGAACGACGCTGGGGTTTGAGATGCGGGCGGTGGGCCAGAACATGCAGGCAGCGCGCTTTGCGGGCATGCCGGTCAACACCGTGCTGATCAAAACCGCGCTGCTGTCGGGAGGCTTGGCCGCGCTGGCGGGCTGGTCCGAGGTGGCGGGGCTGAAGGGGCATCTGAGCCTCGATCTGAGCCCCGGTTTTGGCTACACTGGCATCGTCGTGGCGATGCTGGCGCTGCTGCATCCTTTGGCCGTGCTGCCTGCCGCCCTGTTTGTGGCGGGGATCTTTGTGGGATCCGACAGCATGAGCCGCGCCGCAGGTGTGCCGACCTACATCGCCGATATGTTGCTGGCGGTGGCGCTGTTGTTCATGGTGCTGGCAATCTTGCTGACCCGCTATCGCGTGGTGCGCGGATGAGCGTGCTGTGGGACATCCTGATCTCGGCCAGCTTTTGGGCGGCGGTAGTGCGCATCGCCTCGCCGTTGATTTTCGCCACCATGGGCGAGCTGATCTGCGAGCGCGCTGGCGTTTTGAACCTTGGCATCGAAGGCATCATGGTGATTGGGGCGTTTACCGGTTGGATGGCGGTCTATCAGGGCCTGCCGCTGTGGGGTGGGGTGATGGTGGCGGCCTCGGCGGGAATGCTGTTTGGCTTTCTGCACAGCCTTCTGACGGTGCCGTTTGGCCTCTCGCAGCATGTGGTGGGGCTGGGCGTGACGCTGCTGGCAACATCGACCAGTTCGTTCGCTTATCGCTTGATGCTGCCCGAAGTCACCAGCCCGCCCAAGATCGAGCCGTTCCAGCCGATTGAAATCCCCTTGCTTTCCGACATTCCCCTGCTTGGGGAGGCCTTGTTTTCGCAGACCGCTTTGACCTATGCCGCCTTCGGTGTGGCCCTGCTGACCGCATGGGTGCTGTTCCGAACGCCGTTGGGACTGGCCCTGCGTGCGGCGGGCGAAAATCCGGCGGCGGTGGAATC
This sequence comes from Cypionkella sp., assembly GCA_044231405.1. Taxonomy (GTDB): domain Bacteria; phylum Pseudomonadota; class Alphaproteobacteria; order Rhodobacterales; family Rhodobacteraceae; genus Cypionkella. The sequence continues at coordinate 6,371 of JBIHZO010000120.1, forward strand.
GCAAGGTCTGTCAGTAACGGGGCTGCGGATGGGGGCGGTGATTGTGGGGTCGGGTTTGATGGCGGTGGGGGGCAGCTTTCTGACGCTGTCCGCCTTCTCAAGCTTCTTCTTTGAGATGGTGAACGGGCGCGGCTGGATTTGTGTGGCATTGGTGGTGTTCGGCGCGTGGCGGCCGGGCAAGGCGGTGCTGGGCGCGCTGCTGTTTGCCGGGTTTGATGCGCTGCAGATCCGGCTGCAGCAAACGCCATTGGGGGCGGTATTGCCCTATCAGCTGTTCCTGATGGCACCCTATATTCTGTCAATATTGGCGCTGATCGTGATGTCGCGGCGGGCGGAAACCCCGGCGGCATTGATGGTGGCCTATAACAAGGGGGAACGCTGATGTTCGATCTGATTATCCGGGGTGGCACGCTGCCTGATGGCTCGGTGGCCGATATCGGCATTCGCGGCGACAAGATTGCCGCCGTGGGGCTGTTGGAGGCCGAAGCGGGACGGGTGATTGACGCATCGGGCGATCTGGTGTCCCCGCCCTTTGTCGATCCGCATTTTCACATGGATGCGACGCTGTCCTATGGCCTGCCAAGGGTGAATGCCTCGGGCACGTTGCTGGAGGGCATCGCGCTGTGGGGGGAGTTGCGCGATCTGGCAAGTGTGGACGATATGATCGCACGCGCCGTGACTTATTGCGATTGGGCGGCATCATTGGGGCTGCTGGCGATCCGCACCCATGTCGACACCACGCCCGACCATCTGCGCGGGGTGGAGGCGATGCTGGAGGTGAAGGCAAGGGTTGCGGGCTATGTGAATTTGCAGCTGGTGGCCTTTCCCCAGGACGGTTTGTACCGCAGCCCGACCGGGCGGGCAAATGTGATCAGGGCGCTGGATCTGGGTGTCGATGTGGTCGGCGGAATTCCGCATTTCGAGCGCACGATGGATGACGGCGCGCGGTCGGTGCGCGATATGGCGCAACTGGCGGCGGACCGGGGGCTGATGTTGGATCTGCATTGCGACGAGACGGATGATCCGCAGAGTCGCCATATCGAGGTGTTGGCAGCTGAAGTGACGCGGCTGGGTCTGGGCGCACGGGCGGCGGGCAGCCATCTGACGTCGATGCATTCGATGGACAACTATTATGTGTCCAAATTGCTGCCCCTGATTGCCGAAAGCGGCATGACGGCGATCGCCAATCCGTTGATCAACATCACCTTGCAGGGGCGACACGACACGTTTCCCAAACGGCGCGGATTGACGCGGGTGAAGGAAATGCAGGCACTTGGCATCACCGTGGGCTGGGGGCAGGATTGCGTGCTGGATCCTTGGTATTCATTGGGGACGGCGGATATGCTGGATGTGGCCTTTATGGGGCTGCACGTGGCGCAGATGACGCATCCCATTGAAATGGCGCGATGCTTTAACATGGTGACACAAGGCAATGCGGCAATCATGAACCTTGACGGATACGGGCTGCGGGTGGGTGACACGGCATCCTTGGTGGTGCTGGACGCGGGCAATCCGGTGGAGGCGCTGCGGCTGCGGCCCGATCGCTTGGCGGTGATCTCGAAGGGTAGGGTGATCGCAGAGCGCAGCCGCAACGACGCGCGCCTGTCCTTGCCGGGGCGGCCCGCAACGGTGCGGCGGCGGCATTCCATGATTTGAGTTGCCGTGCCTGGCATCGGCGGCGGGGGTTTCACACCCCGCGCTTCGCTTCCCCCGTGGGATATTTTCAGACAGATGAAACGCAAATTCTAAGTAAATTGTTGGAAGTCAGAAACGCGCATCCTCCAGCCCGCAGAAGGGGTCGTGAGGGGAGTGGGTGTTCCACGGGTTGCGGCCCAAAAGGCAGTCCAACACGGCCTTCTGCATCGTCGGCATGGTGGCGAAGGCGTTGATGTAGGTTGGCACGCGGGGGGCGTCGTAAAGGTAATAGGGATAGCCGAAGGAAATCATTGCAGTGGGGATGTCGTGCCAGTGCCGCGCCATGGCGCTGTGGAAATGGCCGCTGATCTTGGCCCAATCAAGGAAGATGCGGCCCCTGGTCAGCAGGGTTTCCTCGCCAAAGAGATAAATCATCGCGTCGTGTTGGCTGGGGTCGATCGGGTCCCCTTGGCTGTGCAGGATGACATCGAAGCCCTCGGCGCGCAGCATGTCAGGCAGATCAAACGGCGTCGGTTCGGGGTGGATCGGCGAGATGATGCCGCCAGACACCACCAGCAGGCGTTTGGTTTTGGTGGGGCTGAGGGGCAGCAGGTTTTGCACGTCCTTGACCAAGGTTGGCGCACGATTGGTGATGGATTGCGCGGTGGCGCGGTTCTGCGGCTGAGCCAGTTGCGCAGTTTGCTGGCCGGCCGGGGTGAAGGCGGTCTTGTGCAAACCTAGTGCCGCCTTCAGGCCAAGGACGCGGATCAAGGCGGCGTCGAGCCGCGCCGCAGAGATGCGGCCATCGGCAATCGCAGCCTTGATCAGGGCCAGATCGGCGGCGGGATCATTGGAAAACAAGATCAGATCGCCGCCGTTTTCAATGACGTCCGGCAGCATTTGCGCCCGT
>JBIHZO010000520.1:0-2648 GCA_044231405.1 Cypionkella sp.
TGCTGCTGGTGGAACAATTCCGCGCCGGGCCGTTCGTGCGCGGTGATGGGCGGCCGTGGCAGCTGGAGGCTGTGGCGGGCCGCATTGATCCGGGTGAGACGCCGGAAGATGCCGCGCGGCGCGAGGCTGTGGAAGAAGCAGGTTTGACCTTGGGTGCGCTGTTGCCGGTGGCGCAGTATTACCCAAGCCCGGGAATTTGCGCGGAATATCTGTATTCCTATGTTGCGTTGACCGATTTGCCCGATGGTACGGCGGGGGTGTTCGGGGTCGAGGGTGAGGCCGAAGATATTCGTGGCCACCTGATCAGCTTTGACGACCTGATGGGACTGGTGGCCAGCGGCGAGGCTGGCAACGCGCCGCTGATCCTGACCGCTTATTGGCTGGCGCAGAACCGGGCGCGGTTGCGCGGGTAGGGGCGCGGTTTGCGCCCCTTTGCCGATTTGGGGGCTGGTTCTACAGCGCCAGTTTGGTCCAGACCCCGTTTTTCGCCGAGGACCGCACACAGGCGTCAACAAAAGCCACGCCTTCCAGCCCTTCTTTCAGCCCCGGAAAAGTGACCGCAGCATCCAGTTCCACCCCATCGCGGCGGGCCAGAATGGCGCGGCCTGCTTCGGCGTAGATGTTGGCAAAGCCTTCCAGATAGCCCTCGGGGTGCCCTGCGGGAATGCGGGTCATGCGGGCGGCGGCGTCGCCTGTCCCTGCACCACCGCGCGTCAGGCGATACCTCGGCGCACCCAATGGGGTCACCCAAAGGTGGTTCGGGTTTTCCTGCTCCCATTCGAGCCCGGCTTTGGTGCCGTAAATCCGCAGGCGCAGGCCGTTTTCCTGACCCGAAGCCACCTGTGAACACCACAGCATGCCGCGCGCGCCAGAGGTGTAACGCATCAGCACATGGCCGTTGTCATCAACGCGGCGGCCGGGCACGAAGGCCTGCAGATCGGCGGCGAGTTCTTGCAGGGTCAGGCCGGACACGAAATTGGCGAGGTTGAAGGCGTGGGTGCCGATGTCACCCGTTGAACCACCTGCGCCCGAGCGCGCCGGGTCGGTGCGCCAATCGGCCTGTTTGTTGTCGACCGGGTTGGCCAGCCAGTCTTGGGCGTATTCGACCTGCACCAGTCGGATGTCGCCCAGATCGCCCGCCGCCACCAAGGCCTTGGCCTGCCGGATCATCGGGTAGCCAGTGTAGTTGTGGGTCAGCGCAAAGACCACCCCCGATTCCGCGGCCGCTTTGGCCAGACGTTTGGCTTCGGGCAGGGTGGCGGTCAGCGGTTTGTCACAGATCACATGAATGCCGCGTTTCAGGAATTGCATCGCCACCGGGGCGTGCATGTGGTTCGGAGTCACAATCGCCACCGCCTCTATCCCGTCTTTGCGGCGGGACTCTTTGGCGGCCATTTCGGCAAAGCTGGCATAGCTGCGTGCGACGCCCAGATCGGCGGCAGAGGCGGCGGATTTTTCGGGGTCAGCCGAAAAGCTGCCCGCGACCAGTTCATATTGGTCGTCGATGCGGGCGGCGATGCGGTGAACGGCGCCAATGAAAGCGCCGCGCCCGCCACCGACCATGCCAAGTCGGATGCGGGCGGGGCGGGCGATGTGGGCGGATGTGATGGCCATGGTGGGTCCTTTCAGTGTCTCAAGGCGCTTTGAATGAGGTCTGCGCGGTTAAGGCAAGGGTCAATCCAGCCCCAGCATCTTGCGGTTGGCCGCGCGGTCGGTGCCTGCATCCGCGAAATCATCAAACGCCTTTTCCGTCACGCGGATGATATGGGCACTGACGAAATCCGCGCCTTCACGCGCGCCATCCTCGGGGTGCTTGATGCAGCATTCCCATTCCACCACCGCCCAGCCGTCAAAACCATGCTGTGTCAGCTTTGAGAAGATGCCGCCGAAATCGACCTGCCCGTCGCCCAAGGAGCGGAAGCGTCCGGCGCGGTTGATCCACGATTGGAAGCCACCATAGACGCCTTGGCGACCCGTGGGGTTCAACTCGGCATCCTTGACATGAAACATCTTGATGCGATCGTGATATATATCGATATGATCAAGGTAATCAAGGTGTTGCAGGACATAGTGGCTGGGATCGTACAGCATGTTGGCGCGGGGATGGTTGTTCACACGGTCCAGAAACATCTCAAACGAAATCCCGTCATGCAGGTCTTCGCCGGGATGAATTTCATAGCAAAGATCGACACCCATTGCATCGGCATGGTTCAGGATCGGCGTCCAGCGGCGGGCGAGTTCGTCGAAAGCTTCCTCGACCAGACCGGCGGGGCGCTGGGGCCAAGGGTAAAGGTAAGGCCATGCCAACGCACCCGAAAAGCTGGCCTGCGCGGTCAGGCCCAGGTTGCGGCTGGCAGTCAGGGCTTTGGTGACTTGATCCACGGCCCAGGCTTGGCGGGCCACGGGATTGCCACGCACAGCGGGGGCGGCAAAGCCGTCGAAGGCAGTGTCATAGGCGGGGTGGACGGCGACCAGCTGGCCCTGCAAATGCGTGGAAAGTTCGGTGATTTCAATGCCGTTGGTGGCTGCAATTCCAGTGATTTCATCGCAATAGGTCTGCGAAGTGGCGGCAAGGTCCAGATCAATGAACCGCGCGTCCCAGGACGGGATCTGCACGCCCTTGTAGCCGATGCCGGCCGCCCATTTGG
>JBIHZO010000521.1:0-2639 GCA_044231405.1 Cypionkella sp.
CGCTTTGAACCCCTTGGGCGTGCGCACCACGCCGTTTTCCAGCGTGCAACCCTCCCGGTCCCCCACCGCGTTCAGGGGGGCCAGAACGTCCGTCGCCACCTTGCCCGCCTCTTCCAGCACCGCCGCCGTGAATCCTGCGTCCAAATCGGAATAGCCCGGCACATCGGATGCCGTGATCTGCAAGAGGTCATGCAAAAGGAACTGCATGTCTTTGACGGGGGCTGTGTAGTTGGTCATCTGGTCTCTCCCTTGGGACGTGGTTCAGGCGGCGGTCTCACGGCGAAAGGCGGCCAAAGCGGCCTCGCCTTCGGTCAGTTGCGCGGCCAGTTCGCCGATGGCGGTGTCCAGTTCGGCACGCTGCGCCTGCATCTGCGCCAGCCTTTGCCGCGCCAGATCAAAGGTGCGCGCCAATTGCGCCTCGTTGGATCCGTCGCGGTCGTACATGTCCAGCAGCTGCCGGATGTCTTCGAGCGAAAAGCCAAACCGCTTGCCGCGCAGGATCAGTTGCAGCCGCGCGCGGTCGGTTCGGGTGAACAGCCGCTTGGTGCCGGCCCGGATGGGCGACAGCAGTTCCTTGGATTCGTAAAACCGCAGCGTCCGCGGGGTGACGTCATAGGCGTCACACATCTGGCGGATCGTCAGGGTCTCGGCGTTGGTCAGGGTCACGGTGTTGGTCATGGCACTCTCACGGCACTAGGGGGAGCCATTCAGATGGGGACGTTGGTGACACCATACTAGAGCGCTTGACGTTAACGTAAATGTAACGTCACGTCAGTTTTTTGGGTGACGTGGGGGTAGGGTGGGGTTCACCGCTGGCAATTGAATCCCGCGGACCCACCTGCTCAATCAGCCTCCGGCGGGCAGGTGCCAAGAGGAACACCGACCGAAAGTGGACTGGCTTGTGCCGCGCTGGCTTCCTGCGCGGATATAAGTCCAGCCTCTGCCATCCCGTCCAGTACGAGGTTACGCCGGGCCAAAGCGCGGTCATGTGACCGAACCGGGTGAATCTGCGCAGGTCCACTTACGAGAGCGGCGAGAAATGCCGCCTCGTGCAATTCGAGTTCCGAAGCGGATTTGTTGAAATAGGCCGCCGCTGCCCCGTCGACACCAAAACAGCCTTGTCCAAGAAATGCAGCATGGGCAAACCATTCCAGTATCTCATCATGGTTGAGTGCCCTTGCGATTGCAGCGGCAACGGGCAGCGACGGCTGACCATTTCTCTTGGGATACCAATAGGTTATGGCCGCCGTTATGGTCGACCGGATCGCGGGACGGTCAAGGAAGTGTTTGTCTTCAGCCACAAGGAAAGCATGCCTGACCGTATCAGTTGCTGGCTGCCACCCTTCTTGCGCAAGTTCATATGCCGACCGCACCGCAGCTGGCTGTAGAAAGGGAAAGGCTTGTTCAGCCTGAAGAGGTCCGAAAAACGAAGCCTGGGCAACAAATATGGCCCCACAGAGGCAGGAATATTTCATGTGTTTTTTCCAGAACCGGGCGACCGCAAGCTGCACATCCGGGGTGGTTGTGGATCAGCTTTCACAAGATGGCAATGGCCGCTGCCTTCGCCAGACTGTTGTTCCAGCGGCCCAACCCGCTCAACCCCGCTCAATCCCCGCTGCCGCCGTCGCCCTTAACGCCCGCAAATCGGTAATGCTGGTTTCCAACTCGGCCTGTTGCGCCTCCAGCGCCGCCAACTGACGGTCGGCCAGTTGCAGCCAGTTTTCCAGCTGCGGTTTGGTGCCTTTCTGCCGGTAGATCAGCAGCCATTGCCGGATTTCTTCCAGTGAAAAGCCAAACCGACGGCCGCGCAGGATCAGGGTCAGGCGGGCGACTTCGCGCGGGCCATAAAACCGGGTGCGGCCTTCCTTTTCGGGGGAAAGCAGCTCGATATATTCGTAATAGCGTAGCGTGCGTGGTGTCACGTCGAACTTGGCGCACATCTCTTTGAAGCTGAGACGGATATCGGGCATCGCGGTTCCCCCTTGGGCCAAGACTAGGGGCAACACGCAGCACGTGCAAGATTTGCGCGCAGCCCCTTGCGTCTGGCCGCCACACCTTGAAGATGGCCGCAAAGAGGGACACATGACCGACATCCTGAAAGCCGCCCGCCAGTTCATCGAGGCCATCCCTCATGCCGCCGCAATGGGGATGGAGTTGACGCATCTGGGCGACGGATGCGCGACGATCACCATGCCTTGGGATGCAAGGCTTGTGGGTGACCCTGAAACCGGCGTTTTGCATGGGGGGGCTGTGTCGGCGTTGATGGACACGGCGTCGGGGGCGGCGGTGATGTGCCACCCGGCGGCGCCGCGTTCGACCGCGACGCTGGACCTGCGCATCGATTATATGCGCCCGGCCACCCCGGGGCAGCGGGTGACAGCGCGGGCGGAATGCCATCATGTGACGCGGTCGGTGGCCTTTGTGCGGGTGACGGCCGTGGATGAGGATGATAGCCGCCCGGTGGCGATGGGCACCGGGGCCTTTACATTGGACCGGCCAATGGGGAGCACGATATGAAGCGCCCGATGCCGGAACCCGTGCAGGTGGTGAAATCGCGGCGCGATGCGGTGCTGGCGCAGCTGGTGGGCGGCGTGCCCTATATCCAGTTTCTGGGCATCCAGTTTGACCGTCGCGGTGAT
>JBIHZO010000522.1:0-2633 GCA_044231405.1 Cypionkella sp.
CAGGCCCTGTATCACCACACATACTCGCCCCATACCCCCCCAATCGTTAAAAATCCCTTAATTCCACCACCCCAACCCCCTGATCCCACACAACAAAAATTCGGTCCCAACTCGGGACCGCCCCTATCCCGCGATCAGAACCCGCGCCGCCGCTGTCCGGATTTCACGGGTCAGCGGGGCCAAGGCCGGGGCGGTCAGGCGGCTGAATTGCCAGTGCAGCGCCACGTCCAGCGGCGTGTCCGGCACCATCTCCAGCAGCCGCCCCGCGTCCAGATGCTCGGCCACCAGAACCTGCGGGTTCAATCCCCAGCCCAGACCCGCAAGGCAGGCATCGACAAAGCCCTGACTGCTGGCCAGCCGGTGGCTTGGAAAGGCCGCGCGTTTGGACGCGGCCCCGATCCTGCCCGCCACCCAGATGTCCTGCAGCCGATCCTTGTCTGAAAACGTCAGCGCCGGCGCGCCGGCAAGGCTGGCCGCCGTCACCCCGCCTGGCATCCACCGCGCGATATAGGCGGGCGAGGCCGTGGCCCGGTAGCGCAGCGCCCCCAAGGCTATGGTATCGCAACCCTGCAACGGCCCGGGGTGCGAGGTGATGGCCGCCGCCACCTCCCCACGTTTCAGCCAGTCTTGCGACACGTCCTGATCATCAATCACCAGATCAAACAGAAACCCCTCGGTCGCCGCCAGTGCCGGGATCACCCATGTGGCCAGACTGTCCGCATTGACCGCGATGCGCAGGGTGGCCGGTCGCGGCGACAGCCAAGGCAGGTCGGTGGCAAGGGTGCGCTCCAGCAGCGTCACCTCATCATGATGCCGGATCATCCGCAGCCCGGCCGGGGTGGCGGTGCAGGGTTGTCCCCGCCGGATCAGCAAGGTGCCCGCCGTCTCCTCCAGCGCCTTGATCCGCTGCGAGATCGCCGAGGGCGTGACATGCAATTCCGCCGCAGCAAGATCGAACGACCCGCGACGATGAACGGTGGCCAGGGCGGACAGTTGGGCTGCGTCGAACATGGTGTCCTTGGATTAGGGATGCTTAAGTCAGGGTAGAAAGATTAACTGGAGTGAAGCGGCTGCCCCGCGCTAGGTCAAGGCCAAACAGGGGGCGATGATGATTGAAGCGGCGGTGCAGGGCTATCTGGTGGCGATCAGCCTGATCATGGCGATCGGGGCGCAGAACGCCTTTGTGCTGCGCCAAGGCTTGCGGCGCGAGCATGTGGGGGCGGTGGTGCTGGCCTGTGCCACCTCTGACGCCATCCTGATCGCGGCGGGGGTGACCGGGTTCGGCATCGTGTCCGCCAAGGTACCGTGGCTGGGCGATGCGATGCGCTGGGGCGGCGTTGCGTTTCTGCTGATTTACGGTGCTTTGCGGTTCAAGGCGGCGCTGGCGGGCGGCGAGGCGTTGCGGCCCACGGGTGGCGAGGCGGCCCCACTGGGCAAGGTGCTGGCGACGTGTCTGGTGCTGACCTGGGCCAATCCGCATGTTTATCTTGATACCGTTGTCCTGCTGGGATCGATCTCGGCGCAGTATCCGGGCCAGCGGCTGGCCTTTGGCGTGGCGGCGGCCTGTGGCAGCTTCAGCTTTTTCGTGGCACTGGGCTATGGCGCGCGTCTGTTGGCCCCGGTGTTTGCCAACCCCAGGGCCTGGGTGGTGCTGGAGGCGGTGGTGGGAGTCACCATGTGGGCCATCGCGGCGGGGCTTGCCTTTGGCGGCTGATCCGGGTTTGGTCCGCGTATGATGCAGAAAACTGATACCGGGCGGCCCCTTGAAGGCATGTTGTGGATGCTGGCCTCGGGCCTTTCCTTCGTGGGCGTCAATGGCATCGTGCGCCATCTGGGCACCGATTTGCCCGCCGCGCAGTCCGCGTTTTTGCGGTTCGCTTTTGGAGTGCTGTTCCTACTGCCGATCCTGCCCGGCGCGCTGCGCGGTGGTTTTGCCCCTGGCGCGCTGCGGCTGTTTGCGTGGCGCGGCGTGGCGCATACGGCGGCGGTGCTGTTCTGGTTCTACGCGATGGCGCGCATCCCGGTGGCCCACGCCACGGCGATTGGCTATCTCAATCCGGTGGTCTTGCTGGTGGTGGGCTCGCTGCTGTTGGGTGAGGCGATGACGCTGCGGCGGCTGATTGCGGTGGGGGTTGCGGGCGCGGGCGCCTTGGTGGTGTTGCGGCCGGGGGTCGAGGTGGTGGGTTGGGGCCATCTAAGCCAGATCGGGGCGGCTTTGTGCTTTGCCATCAGCTACTTGTTTGCCAAGCGGCTGTCTGCTTCGGCCCCTGCTTCGGTGATCGTCGCGGTGCTGTCGCTGACAGTGGCGGTGGGGCTGGCCCCGATTGCAGCCTTGGTTTGGGTGCCAGTGACCTGGGCGCAGATGGGTTGGCTGGCAGTGGTGGCGGTGCTGGCGACCATGGGGCATTACATGATGACACGGGCGTTCAGCGCCGCCCCGTTCAGTGTGACCCAGCCGGTGACGTTTTTGCAGTTGGTTTGGGCCACGACGCTTGGTGCCGTGGTGTTCAACGAACCGGTGGATGGGTATGTCCTGCTGGGCGGTGCCATGATCATCGGCGCGATTTCATGGCTGACATGGCGCGACTCCCGTGCGTCGGCGGTCCCGCAGGAGTAGCGCACGCTGCATTAGC
>JBIHZO010000121.1:0-8854 GCA_044231405.1 Cypionkella sp.
ATGCAAGGTTTCGGGCGACCAAGTGCCTCTGTTCTGTCATCATGTTGAACATCAAATAGATTAAACGATTATTGCCGAGAAATTTCCTCTCTGAATGGCGCTGGACGGTCGTTTTGCAGCAGATTTCTCTGCACATCACGCCCATGAAGGCCGCCACGCACAATCCGTGAGGAATTCCCTATGTGACTCCATAGTGTCAATCGGGGTGCAGGCGCAAACCCACATCTCCGAGCGACCGCAGGACGACCTGGCCTTGCTACCACACGGCCCGGCCATGGCTGAAAAACACAGCAGGCGCGAGGGCAAGGAATGAGATTGTCCGCTCCACCCGCCTTGCCCGTGCGATCTGGAGGCGCTGAAGCGGGTACCAGCGACGAAGTCTGGTCGAGACAAAGACGCGGTGCTTCAAGCGGCTCGGGGAACGGCCATGGCGCCAGATTTCGACAGGCAGGTGGCGGAGCCACAGACAAGGACGGCGATTCTGAACCGCTTCACGGCCCTTGGAACACCGCAAACGCAACGCGTGGGGCGAGCCTGTTCAAGGCAAGGGCAAACGCGGCCTCAGGCCGAATTGCGCAACAGAGCCGGCGGAGGTCAAGCCGGCCGCCGATCTGGCAGGCCAGTCGCCGGGCACCCTGCGCAAGATCGCCTGCAGCACGGGGACAGAACGCGGCTTTGCCAAATGTTTGGCCCGTCGCGCCGCTTGAGCCCGCCCAGCGCCACCAGAAATAAGGGCGCCATCACCGCTTCATGCGGGCCGAACGCTTCGCCGCCTGCGACGGGGTCATCGCCTTTGCGCGTGATCGCCGATCTGGAACGAGAGGATGGCGACGTGATCCTTTGGACCGATGCCAACGGCCACCGCGACCTCTTGTCCCGCATCAGCCTTGGGTTGGCCTGATCCTGTGCCAGTCCTGCAAACGGTCAGTCCATCAGTCGATCGTGAACCTCGGTCGGCAGGCACGCCGCGCCGTTGATCGGGATCAAGTCCTGCGGGCAGGGGCAGCAGCAAAGCGATGCACCTGGTCCAAAGCGGCCGTCGGTGGTTCCCTCACATTGGCCGCTTTCGACCCTGCGCGTGGGTGACCCGAGGGCCGACGCAGCCGGGTCTGTTGCCTGTTGCCTGTGGCATTTTGCAGCATAAGTGACGCCCTGCCGCCCTGAGCGAGGGCGGCGCTCGCGCCCAATTGAGCGTTTTTCCGGTTTCGCGGTGCCAGTCTCTTGGGCGTGCCGCCCGAAAAATGGGCAGCACCCGCCCGAGAGCGCCGGAGTCTTGCGAAACTGCTTGACCGCAGCGCCAGTGCGCCTACTTAATATATATCAAATCGGCAAATCGTCGGACGGCATTCGAGCCTTGCATGCGGACCTCTTCTGGTGGTCTGCAGCAGGGTTTTTGCATTTCTGATGCAACTTTCATGGGGGCGAGGCGTGAAGCGACGGATCGAACTGGGGCTGCTTTATTCGCGTTCCGGCAGCTATTCGCTGATCTCCGAAGCCTGCCGCACGGGCGCCTTGGCCGCGATTGCCATGGTCAATGCCAACCCTGCGCTGGATGTGGCCTTCCTGCCGGTGGAACGCGACCCGGGCGGAAACATCGACGCCTACGGCCCTTTGTGCGAAGACATCATCCGCACGACCGGGGCGCGCCATGTCATCGGCTGCGTGACATCGTGGAGCCGAAAGGAAGTGATCCCGACTGTCGAAAAATTCGGTGGCACGCTTTGGTATGCCGTCCCCTATGAGGGGTTCGAGGCGTCGGACCATGTGGTCTACACCCATGCCTGTCCGAACCAGCATCTTCTGCCCCTGCTGGACTGGGTGATGCCGGCCCACGGGCGCCGCGCTTATCTGACCGGGTCCAACTACATCTGGGGCTGGGAGATGAACCGCCTTGCGCGGGAAAGAATCACGGCGGCGGGCGGCGAGGTCACCGGCGAACGCTACCTGCCCATCGGCTCGCGCGAGGTTGGCCGGATGATCGAAGAGCTGCGCTTCACTCGCCCCGACTTCATCCTGAATTCGCTGATCGGCCCATCGTCGTACGAGTTTCTGGCGGCTTACAGTGCGCTTGGGGCCAGGGATGCACACTTTCGGCCCGAAACCTGCCCGGTCTTGTCCTGCAATCTGACCGAATGCGAACTGCCGGCGCTGGGTCAGTCGGCAGAGGGTCTGATAGCGGCAGGGCCTTACTTTCGGGGCGTGCCGGGCTGGCCGGGGGTTGGACAGTTCGGATCGTCCCATGAAGCGGCGGCCTTTTCGGCGGTGCGCGAGCTTGCGCGCCTTCTGTCGCACCGCGAGGGGGCCGAGGCGCTGCCTTTGTCCCAGTTGCTGGCGACGGGTCATGGTGCCGGGATCGTGGACCCCGAAACCCATCACACCGTCCTGCCGGTCATCATCGCGCGGGTTTCGGACGGGGCGTTCCACCCGATCAAGCGGCTGAGTGCGGTGGCGGGCGACCCCTATCTGTCGCGTGGCCGCAGCGCCCCCGTTGCCCCATTGCTGCGGGTGGTGTCATGAAGCGCCGGGCGATCCGCATCCCGGATCTGTTCAACGCGCGGGCGCATATCCTGCACCGGCCGCACCCCACGGTGCAGGCGCTGACGCGGCAACTGACCGCCATCGGTCTGGTGGTCAACCAGTCGTGGCCCGAACTCGGGCCCGAGGCGCTGGCCGCCGACTACATCTTCTTTGACGCCGACATGGGCCATGACGGCATGTTGCCGTGGGAGCCAGGGCAGCCCCCGGTTCCGATGGTGGCGCTGATCGGGTCCGAAGCGCCGGGGCGGATCGAATGGTCGTTGAAGGCGGGCGCACATGCCCAGCTTCTGAAGCCCGTGGGCGACAACGGGGCCTATTCCGCCCTGATCATCGCCCGTGACGCCTATGACGCCCAGAAGGCGTTGTCCGCCGAAATTGCCGACCTCAGGCGCCGCCTGGAAGACCGCCAGACCGTTGTCCGCGCGGTCACGTTGCTGGCGGCACGCGGGAAGACCGAAGCCGATGCCTACGCCCAGCTGCGCCAGATGGCGATGGCGTGGCGGATCAGTTTCGAGGACGCGGCGGCGCGGATCGTGGCGGCGCAGGGCGCCGGGAAGGAAGCGGATGACCGACCTCGGCGCGGATAACTCCTTGATGCAGCCGCAAGGCGCGCTGAAACGGCTCTTGCAGCGCAAGCTTGCGGTGTTCGGTCTGGTGCTGATTGCGCTGGTGGTCGGCGGGGCGGCCTTCGCTCCGCTTCTGGCGCCGTTTGATCCGAACGATCAGATGTTTGACGGCCTGACTCTGGAAGGTTCGCCGATGCCGCCCGGCGGGCAATTCCTGCTTGGCACCGATCTTCTGGGACGCGACCTGTTCAGCCGGCTGCTTTACGGCGCGCAGACCTCGCTTGTCATTGGCGTCGTCGCAAACGGTCTTGCCCTGCTGATCGGCACGCTCGTGGGCATCGCCGCCGGGTTCTTCCGCGGCTGGATCGGTGCGCTCCTGATGCGCTTTACCGATCTGATGATGGCCTTTCCGGCGCTTTTGCTGGCGATCTGTCTGGCCGCGATCTTCCAGCCGTCGCTGTGGATCGTGGCCCTTGTCATCGCGCTGGTGAACTGGGTGCAGACAGCGCGCGTGATCTTCACCGAGACATCGTCCCTGGCCACGCTTGACTTCATCGCGGCCGAACGGACACTGGGTGCCTCGACCTCCCGCATCCTGTTTCGCCACATCCTGCCGCATCTTTTGCCCACGATCCTTGTCTGGGGCACCTTGGGCATTTCCACCACCGTGCTGCTGGAGGCGACGCTGTCCTTCCTTGGCATCGGCGTGCAACCCCCGACGCCAAGCTGGGGCAACATCATCTTTGAAAACCAGACCTACTTCCAGTCCGCGCCCTGGCTGGTGTTCATTCCCGGCGCGGCGATCATCCTGCTGGCGCTGGCGTTCAATCTGGTGGGCGACGCGCTGCGCGATGTGCTGGACCCGCTGCAGAGGGGGCGCGACTGATGGCGGCCTATCTGCTGCGCCGGCTGATCCAGGCCACGCTGATCCTTCTGGGGGTCAGCTTCATCACCTTCTTCCTGCTTTACGTCCTTCCGGCAGACCCCGTGCGCCAGATCGCTGGCCGGTCGGCCACCGCCGAGACGGTGGAGAATATCCGTCAACAGCTTGGCCTCGATCAGCCCTTCCTTGTGCAATATGGCCGCTACCTTGCGGGTCTTGTGCAGGGGGACATGGGACGCAGCTATTTGCAGAAGACCGAGGTTGCCGCACTCGTCTGGTCGCGCCTGCCCGCCACACTCCTTCTCATGCTGGGGGCCCTCGTCTGCGAGCTGGTGCTGGGCCTGACCATGGGCATCGTGGCGGCGCTCTGGCGCGGCAAGGCCGTGGATCAGGCCTTGATGATCACATCTTTCGTCACCGTCTCGGCCCCGCAATTCGTGGTCAGCCTGCTGTTGCTCTATGTCTTTGCGGTCAAGCTTGGCTGGTTCCCGATCGGCGGCTATGGCACCTTCGCCCATCTGGTGCTGCCGGCGATCACGCTGGGGATCCTTGGCTCAGGCTGGTATTCGCGCATGATGCGGTCGTCGATGATCGACGTGCTGCGCGCCGATTACATCCGCACCGCGCGTGCCAAGGGGCTGACCCGCGGCCGGATCGTTCTGCGCCACGCGCTGCCCAATGCCATCCTGCCAGTCATCGCGATGATCGGCATCGACATCGGCATCTTCATGGGCGGGATCGTCGTGGTCGAATCCGTCTTCGGCTGGCCCGGGATCGGGCAACTGGCCTGGCAGGCGATCCAGCGCGTCGACATTCCCATCATCATGGGCGTCACCCTCGTATCGGCATTCGCCATCGTGCTGGGCAACCTTCTGGCCGACATGATCGCCCCGCTCATCGACCCCCGCATCAAACTTCGCTGACATCCAACAGGAGCAAAAAATGAAGAAACTTCTTGCCACCACCGCCGTGATGCTGGCCCTTGGCCTGCCCGCCCTGGCGCAGGACTACACCCCCGACCCCGCCGCGAAACCGGGCGGGACGATCACCATCACCTACAAGGACGACGTGGCGACGCTCGATCCCGCCATCGGCTATGACTGGCAGAACTGGTCGATGATCAAGTCGCTGTTCGACGGGCTGATGGATTACACCCCCGGCACGACCGAACTGCGGCCCGGTCTGGCGGAAAGCTACGAGATTTCGGAAGACGGCCTCGTCTACACCTTCAAGCTGCGCGCCGGAGTCATTTTCCACAACGGCCGCGAGATGACGGCGCAAGACGTGAAATACTCGCTCGACCGCGTGACCAACCCGGAAACGCAATCGCCGGGCGCTGGCTTCTTCGGGGCCATCGCTGGCTTTGACGCAGCCGGTCCGGCCGGCCTGTCGGGCGTCGAGGTTGTCGATCCGACGACCGTGAAGATCACCTTGTCCCGCCCCGACGCCACCTTCCTGCATGTCATGGCGTTGAATTTTGCCAGCGTCGTGCCGAAAGAGGCTGTCGATGCGGCAGGCGAAGATTTCGGCAAGCAGCCGGTCGGCACCGGAGCCTTCAAGCTGGCGGAATGGACGCTGGGACAGCGGCTGGTGTTTGAAAAGAACGCGGACTACTGGCGCGCGGGCGTGCCATTCCTCGATTCCGTGGTGTTCGAAGTGGGTCAGGAACCCGTCGTCGCCCTTCTGCGCCTGCAAAACGGCGAGGTTGACGTCCCCGGCGATGGCATCCCTCCTGCAAAGTTCTTGGAAGTGATGGCCGACCCCGCCCAGGCCGAACGTGTGGTTCAGGGTGGTCAGTTGCAGACCGGATACATCACGCTGAACGTCACCACCCCGCCCTTTGACAAACTGGAGGTGCGCAAGGCGGTGAACATGGCGATCAACAAGCAGCGGATCACCCAGATCATCAACGGGCGCGCGGTGCCGGCGACGCAACCCCTGCCGCCCTCGATGCCGGGCTACACCGAAGGCTACGCGGGTTATCCCTACGACGTCGAAGGCGCGAAGGCCCTTCTCGCCGAGGCGGGGCTGGCAGACGGCTTCGAGACCGAGCTTTACGTGATGAACACGGACCCGAACCCGCGGATCGCGCAGGCCATCCAGCAGGACCTTGCCGCAATCGGCATCACCGCAAGCATACAGAACCTCGCTCAGGCCAATGTGATCGAGGCCGGGGGGGCGGGCACTGCGCCGATGATCTGGTCGGGCGGCATGGCCTGGATCGCGGACTTCCCCGATCCGTCCAACTTCTACGGCCCGATCCTCGGCTGCTCTGGCGCGGCTCCGGGTGGCTGGAACTGGTCCAAATTCTGCGATGAGGGGCTTGATGCCAAGGCGGTGGCGGCGGACAGCATGTTCGATCCGGCCAAATCGGCCGACCGCCTGCAGGCTTGGTCCGATGTCTACATGGGCGTGATGGAACAGGCCCCTTGGGTCCCGGTGTTCAACGAAGAACGCTACACGATGAAATCGGAACGCATGGGCGGTGAAGACGCGCTTTATGTCGATCCGGTCTCGATCCCGGTCAATTACGACTACGTCTGGGTCAAACAGTAATGTGCAAGGCCTGCGACTATACGATCCACGGCGCGCAGCATCATTTCGGGTGGGACAATACCCTATCCCCGGCGCTGCGCGTCGCACCGGGCTCGACGATCGAGTTCCACTGTCATGATTCCTCGGCGGGCCAGCTTGGCCCGTCGTCAACCCTGCAAAGCGTCGTCGACCTTGATTTCGGCAAGATCAACCCGGTGTCGGGGCCGATCTACGTCGACGGGGCGAAGCCCGGCGACGTGCTGAAAGTGACGCTGGAAGGCTTTGCGCCCAAGGTGTTCGACGGCAAGGGCTTTGGCTGGACGGCGAACATCCCCGGCTTCGGCCTTCTGGCGGACCAGTTCACCGATCCCGCGCTGTGCCTGTGGAGCTATGACCCCACCAGCATGGAACCCGCGCTCTGGGGCAAATCCGCCCGCGTGCCGTTGAAACCTTTCTGCGGCACCATCGGCAATGCCCCGGCCGAGGTCGGCCACCACTCCGTCGTTCCGCCCCGGCGGGTTGGCGGGAACCTTGATATCCGCGATCTCACCTCGGGCGTCACACTCTACCTGCCGGTAGAGGTGGACGGTGCCCTGTTCAGCGTGGGCGACACCCATGCCGCACAGGGCGATGGCGAGGTCTGCGGCACGGCGATTGAATCGCCCATGAACGTGGTGCTGACGCTGGATCTGATGAAGAACCAGCCACTGAAAACGCCGCGCTTCACCACGCCCGGCCCGGTGACACGCCATCTGGACGCAAAGGGCTACGAGGCGACCACAGGCATCGGGCCAGACCTGATGACAGCGGCCAAGGACGCGGTGTCCGGGATGATCGACCTTCTGCAGGCACAGCAGGGCATTTCGGCGGTGGATGCCTACATGCTCTGTTCGGTTTGCGGCGATCTGCGCATCTCGGAAATCGTGGACATGCCGAACTGGGTCGTCAGCTTCTACTTCCCTCGGGTCGTGTTCGAATGACCCTTGCCGAAGCCTTGCCAAAACCCGGGGCGGCCACCGCCCCGGAAACCGTCCTGCGGGTCGACGGCCTATGCGTTTCGGTCCGCACAGAAGCGGGGCTGAGGCCGCTGGTGCAGGACCTGTCCTTCAGCCTGCACCGTGGCGAAACTCTGGCCATCGCCGGCGAAAGCGGCTCGGGCAAATCGATCACGTCGCTAGCGATCATGGGCCTTCTGCCCCCTCCCGCCGTGCGCGTCACCGGGGGCCGGGTGCTTCTTTCCGGCCAGGATCTGACCGCACTGCCCGAAGCAGACCTGCGCGCCATCCGGGGCGATCGGATCGCGATGATCTTTCAGGAACCGATGACCAGCCTGAACCCGGTGATGACCGTGGGCGCCCAACTGGTCGAGGCGATCCGCGCGCATGAGCCCGTGACCCGCGCCGAAGCGCACAAGCGCGCGGTCGACGCGTTGAAGGCCGTGCGCCTTTCGGAACCCGACCGTCGGCTGCGCCAATATCCGCACGAACTGTCCGGCGGCATGCGCCAGCGCGTGATGATCGCCATGGCCCTTGCGCTGCGCCCCGAAGTGCTCATCGCCGACGAACCCACCACCGCCCTCGACGTAACCGTCCAGCGCGAGGTGTTGGACCTGCTGCGAGATCTGCAACGCGACCTTGGCACCGCCATCATCCTGATCACCCACGACATGGGCGTCGTCGCCGAAATGGCTGACCGCGTCATTGTCATGCGCCAAGGCCGCCAGGTCGAAACCGCGACCACCGCTGACCTTTTCGCCAGACCGCAGGCCGACTACACCCGCGCCCTTCTTGCCGCCGTGCCGCGCATCGGAAAGGGGGCCGCCCGCCCGCCCGTGACCACTGACCCGATCGCACGGCTGAGCGATGTTGTCGTCCGTTACCCGCTGCGCGGCGGTCTTCTTGGCGGCATCACCCATAACGTGCATGCCGTCGAACATGTCAGCTTTGACATCCGCAAGGGCGAGATATTCGCGCTGGTCGGAGAATCCGGCTGTGGCAAGTCGACCATCGCCAAGGCGCTGGTGGGCCTTGCCCCGCATCAAGGCCGGATCGAGATTGCGGGTCAGGCCCTCATCGGTCTCGATGCTGCGGGCTTCAAGGCGATGCGCCGCAACGTGCAGATGATATTCCAGGATCCCATGGCTGCGCTGAACCCAAGAATGCGCGTCGGCGACTTGATCGCCGAGCCCCTGACGATCCACGCCATAGGCACACCTGTGGAACGCCACGCCCGCGCCGCCGATCTCATGACCCGCGTTGGGCTGGAGGCAGCGCAGATGGACCGCTACCCGCATGAGTTCTCTGGCGGTCAACGCCAGCGGATCTGCATCGCC
>JBIHZO010000122.1:0-8848 GCA_044231405.1 Cypionkella sp.
GTGGCGTCACTGGCGCCAACCATGCAATCCAGCGTGCCGGCCCAAGCCTCTTTCGGGGTGCGCGACAGCGGGGCATCGACAAAATCAACCCCGATCTCGAAGGCGCTGGCCGCCCATGACCGCAGTGCTTCGGCGATGAAGGCGGTCAATCCCATCGCGCGCAGCCCACAGTTTCAGGGGCTTGCTGTGGATAGGGGGACGGTTGGTGTCGGTCCGCCAGAGGTGGTCAAAGGCCTCGACAACACGAAAGCGATGCGGAAGCAGGCTGGGATCGAAGCAGACACGTCAATCCCGCGTGGTCAGCCCGAAACCGCGCTTGGCAAGTTGGGGGCAGAGGTGCAATCCCACATGCTGATGCGGTCACGCCTCCGTTTCCCATTCGGGCAGGCCTGCCGCAGCCTGCCCGGTTGATGGCGTCCAAATGACGGCAGTGCCAGGACTGCAACGCCCTCGAGTTCAGGCTTTGCCAAGCCTAAGTGCGGCCAGCCAACTGGCCAGCGCCATGAAACCCGCAGTCGCAAGGCACAGAGGAAGGCCCCCGTATTGAAAGCTGAGGCCAGAAAGCAGCGTGCCCAACAGCCGACCCGCCGCATTGGCCATGTAGTAAAAGCCAACATCACGCGTGATCCTTTCAGCCGATCCAAAGGCAAGGATCAGGTATGAGTGGACCGACGAGTTGACCGCGAATACAAAGCCGAAAAGCAGCAGGCCCGCCACCAAAGTGACCGTCAACCAAGATGCTGGCCCGCCCGCCGCCCAAGATGCCACGGCCAAAGCAAAAGGGATGGGCACCAACAGGCCAGCCCACAAAACCGCCTTGCGGGTGGTTTCGGCCTCGGGTTGGGCCTTTGTGCCAAGGATGCGCGGGGCAAGGGCCTGAACGGCACCGTAGGCGATGATCCAAAGCGCCATGAAACCGCCGACAAGGAAGAACGCCTCGCGCCGCCCTTCCGGTGTGCCGTCAGACAGGATCGCTTGAAAGTAGATCGGAATGCCCACCACAAACCAGACATCCCGCGCGCCAAACAGAAACATCCGCGCCAGCGACAGGCGGTTGACCCGCACATCCTTGGACCGCCAACCGCCCCAAGCCTCATCGGATTTCATCCGACCCGGCAGGCCTGCGGGCAGAAACAACACGATCGCACACAGGATCACGACCAACACTGCCGCCATGGCCCAGACGGCCGCCTGAAACCCGGCAATACCGAGAAGCACGGCGCCAAGGAAAAACCCTGCCCCTTTGACCGCATTCTTTGACCCGGTCAGATAGGCCACCCAACGGAACAGCCCGCCATCCTCTTTCGGGGCAAGCAGCTTTACCGCTGATTTCGATGACATCTTGGCCAGATCTTTCGCCACCCCCGACACACCCTGCACCGCCATCACGAAGGTGACAGAGGCTGCGATGCTCCATGAAGGGTCAAGCTGCGCCAAAGCCACCAGCGCGGCAATTTGCAGGGCCAAGCCGCCATATAGGGTTGCGGCCAACCCGAACCGTGCGGCAAGCCACCCGGCGGCAAGGTTTGTCACGATCCCCGCCACCTCATACAGCAGGAACAGCCACGCAAGTTGAATGGGCGTGAAGCCAAGCGCGTTAAAGTGCAACAACACCAGCATGCGCAGCGCGCCATCCGACAGCATGAACGCCCAATAGGCCGCCGTCACGGCTGCATAGGCACGCATCGGATTTGGCGGTGGCCCGGCAACGCCTGCGGTCACAGTGAACCTGCAACCATGCGCGTGATGTCGGCAAGTCGGCAGGAATAGCCCCACTCGTTGTCATACCAGGCGTAGATTTTCACCTGCGTGCCGTTGATCACCATGGTGGACAGGGCATCAACCACCGCAGACCTTGGGTCATTGGTGAAATCGCTGGAAACCAGTGGTCGGGTTTCAAACCCCAATATGCCTGCAAGCGGCCCGTCGGCTGCTGCCTTGAAGAGGGCGTTCACTTCTTCGGCGGTGGTCGCACGTTCAACCTCAAACACACAATCGGTCAACGAGGCGTTCAACAGCGGCACGCGCACGGCATGTCCGTTCAAACGGCCCTTCAGTTCCGGGTAGATCAGCGTGATTGCGGTGGCACTGCCTGTGCTGGTCGGGATCAGGTTCAACAGCGCCGACCTCGCGCGGCGCATATCCTTGGCAGGGCGGTCCACGATGGTTTGGGTGTTGGTCACGTCATGGATCGTGGTGATGGATCCGTGCCGGATGCCAAGACCTTCGTGGATGACCTTGACCACGGGGGCGAGGCAGTTCGTGGTGCAAGATGCCGCAGTAACCAAAGCCTGCGAACCGTCGTAAAGGTGGTGGTTGACCCCATAGACAAGATTGAGCGCACCGCCGTCTTTCACCGGGGCGCTGACAACGACCTTCTTGACCCCTGCCGCGTAATAGGGCGCAATCTTGGCGGCGGTCTTGAACACCCCGGTGCAGTCGATCACCAGATCAATACCCATTTCTGCCAGCGGCAGCCCTTCAATCGACCTTTCATGGGTCAGGCGGATGGTCTGACCGCCCAGAACCAGCGCGCCATCGCCCGCATCGACATGTGTGCGCCAGCGGCCATGGACAGAGTCAAACTCCATCAGCAGCGCATGCTGTTCTGCGTCACCAACGGGGTCGTTTAGCAAAACGATCTCTCCCGCAGCACCAGTGTCGATCAGGTCACGCAGGACAAGTTTTCCAATTCGGCCCAGTCCGTTCAAAGCAATGCGGGTCATGAGATCAGGCTTTCTGGTCTGAAAGGGTTTCATTTCCAATGGCATCGACCCGCGATTGCAGGGATATCCGGGTCAGGCCTTCGAACGGCAGCGCGACAAAGGCCATTATTCGACGGCGCAGCGCGCCATAGGTCTGGGCAAAGACCAAAGCCTTTTCTGCATCTGTGCCGATTGCCTTCACCGGGTCGGGCAATCCCCAATGCCCGGTGATGGGCTGGCCGGGCCAAGGCGGGCACTCTTCGGACGCAGCCGTGTCGCAAACGGTGAACACAAAATCCATCATCTTGGCGTCTGGCGACTGAAACTCGGTGATGTGTTTCGACCGCAGCCCGCTGATGTCATGCCCATTGCGCTGCAGCACGTCGAGAGCGAACGGGTTCAGTTCGGTATTTGGCCGCGTTCCGGCCGAAAATGCATGGAACTTTTCGCGGCCCAGATCACGCAGCAGGGTTTCCGCAAGAATCGAACGCGCAGAATTGCCCGAACAGATAAAGAGCACGTTGAAATCCATTTCGCGCAAAGCAGAAGCGTCCTTCCGAGTTGTCAAAAGCGCAGCAAGCAGATCGGGTCGCGCACGACCCACGTCCAAAGCCAAGTAGCCAATCAGACCCTCAGCCTTTTCCAGATCGACCGCATGATACAGCGAGCGACCCTGACGCTCGATCTGAACAAGGCCCGATGCCACAAGGCCGGCCAAGTGGTGCGAAAGCGTGTTTTGCTTCAACCCAAGCGCATCGGCGATTTCGGTTGGCCGCGCACCCTGCGGTGCAAAGCGCATCAGCAGACGAAACACGGCCAGTCGACCGGGATGACCGAGAGCGGCAAAGGCCTGAGTGGCGCGGTTCATTTCCATGATTCCCGCATAATGGAACTATGGGCGGTTACCCAATGAAACTTTCATGACAGCCCTGTGCTGCCGATTTCGGCGCGCGGCACGGCGCGTCAAATCTGAACACTGTCGTAATTGTGAGCTGATTTTGCATCGCGTTTCTGAAAGCTCGTTACTGAGCGGCAAGAGGACAGGCGTGGTCGACTTTTCTCTGGAACGCGCCATTGATTTTCACACGCATGCACAAGAGTCCTGCAACACCTGCCGGGACGATGGCTGCAATGAGTTTCGGTCCGGAATGGCGGCCTGTTTCCCCAACCTTGCGGCTCTAGAGGGTATGTTGCCCACCGTCCAAGCATGAGGGGCGTCCCCTGACCCTGAGGAGAATGTGCTTCGGTTTTCGGGTGAGGTCAGCCATGCCCTGCGCTGCTTTGCCGCGAAGAAAGAGCCCGAAGGGCGGCCTGCTTGGCTGCCGCCTCATCGGTTGGCGCGATCACGTCGAAGACCTCATGGACGCCAAGCCCCGCATCGCCTGCACCAAGCCTTCAACATTGGCAGGCGATGTGGTTCTGGTGATGGCCGGCGCCAAGCCTTGCGCGCGCCTCCGCCCGTTCCCGCCCGTGGTGCGCAGCAAGCGGTGGTCAACGCGCGCCGACCAGTGCCTGTGCAGCCCGGTTTCCGCAAAGGCCCGGCCAAAGGCGTGGCCGTGGCCTTCGTCGGTGTCGCAGAAGCTGCCATCAACGTCGAAAGTCAGAGCGTTCAACATGTGCTCTGCTTCAGGGCAGCATTTTGACAAGGTCGGCCAGCCTGTCGAAATGGTCAAAGACCACCGCTGCGCCCAGGCTGTCCGCCGGGGCTTTGCGATAGCCGCCGGAGTAGAGCAGGAATGGCAGTTCCGCCCTTTGCGCGGTTTCGGCGTCCACCTCGCTGTCGCCGACAAAGAGGCCGGGGCCGCCAAGAGCCGCAAAGGCCGCGTGCAGTGGGGCAGGGTCAGGTTTGTGAACGCGCAGGCTGTCACCGCCGAAGATGGTGGCGAACAGATGCTCCAGGTTCAGATGCCGCAACACCGCCAATGTCGGGCGGTAGGGTTTGTTGGTGCAAATGCCCAGTGGATGCCCCAGCGCGCTCAGGCGGTGCAGGGCCGCAACTGCACCCGGATAAGGGTGGGTCAGCCTGACAAAGTCATCATAGCGGCAGACGAATTCGGCGTAGAGGCGTGGTTGCTCGCTGTCAGGAATACCGCGCGCCGCGCGCATCCGCGCGACGAACACCGCAGCGCCGTTGCCGATGAAACTGCGTGCCTCTGCGATGGTCAGGGGCGCGTGACCTTCATCTGCCAGCAGCCCGTTGGCCCCGGCGTGGATGTCGGGCGCAGAGTCGATCAGCGTGCCGTCCAGATCAAAGACAATAGGGATCATGCGGCCTCCGCTGCCTTGCGGATGGCCGCGATGTTCGCCCCGTACACTTGCGGATTGTCCACCGACCCGCCCTTGAACACCGCCGAGCCCGCAACCAGCACATCGGCCCCGGCGGCGACCACCAGGGGGGCGGTGGTCGGGTCAACCCCGCCGTCAATTTCGATGTGGATCGGGCGATCCCCAATCATGCTGCGCAGCTGGCGCACCTTGGCCGTCATGTCGATGAACTTTTGCCCGCCAAAACCGGGGTTCACGGTCATCACGCAGACAAGGTCGGTCAGGTCCAGAAGATGCGCCACCGCATCGGCCGGGGTGCCGGGGTTCAGCGCGATGCCTGCCTTCATTCCTGCGCCGCGAATGGCCTGAAGGGTGCGATGGATATGGGGGCCAGCTTCAATATGGGCGGTCAGAATGTCGGCACCAGCCACCGCAAAAGCGTCGATATAGGCATCAACGGGCGAGATCATGATATGCACATCCATCACCGTTTTGACATGCTTGCGGAACGCGGCGACGGCGGGCGGGCCGAAGGTGATGTTCGGCACGAAATGGCCATCCATCACATCGACATGCACCCAATCCGCGCCCTGCGCCTCAATCGCGCGAATTTCTGCGCCGAAGTTGGCAAAGTCGGCGGACAGGATCGACGGGGCGATTTTGATCGAACGATTGAAGGTCATGGCGAGGCTCCTGAAAAGGGGGACAAGGCGCGTTGTGATCCGCGTCTTGTTGCAGGTCAAGCGGCGGAATTGATCCGCAGGGCGGCGCGGCAGTCCGAGAACAACTTGTCGACATCACCGGGGAGCTGTGAAAGGCGCGCGCGACCTCTCTGTGCTTCCGGGCAACCGCGATCAGGTCATCACTGATCTCGATATGGGCGCGAAAGATGTTGCCATCATGGGCCGGCTGCCGCTGACGTCCATGATGAAGGCGGTGCTGTTTGGCCCCCGCTCGCACGGTTTGATGGCTGTCCCCGATCATCCTTTGGCCGGACGCCGCGCGCTGTCTGCTGCCAATCTGTTGGCTGAATTGTTCACCTCCCGCGAGCAGAGGGCGGGTGCCTGCATTCTGATGACCCGCCACCTTGACCGTGTTGGCGATGGTCAGGCGTTTTGCTTTGTCCAGATGGGGTCGAAAAAGACGCTCAAGCAATCGGGGATGGCGGGAACTTGGCATGGCTCTTCCTTGTCGCGGATGTCCAGCGCCACGGCCCCCGACGCCATCAGCGCCGCCACCTGATCGGGCGAAACACCTTCGTCCCGTGACTGCACTGCGTCGGCCAGTGCCTGAAACTGCCCTGTGCAGGCCATGTGATGCGCCCTTTCTGGGATGTGATTGGGGATCAGCCATCATCCCGTGCTTGCGGGTTTCACCACTGGGCGCGGTTGGTCTGCCGCGCTGGACAGGGCGGTGACAGCCTCATACTGCGACAGAAAGATCCGGCCCTTGAAATGTTTGGCGAAATCAGACCGGTTCAGGGCGTCCATCACTGGACCTTTCACTTCTGACATGTGGAACCCGATCCCGGCCGAGTCCAGCCTGTGCGCTATCGCCTCGATACTTTCCAGCGCGCTGGCGTCGATGGCATTCACGGCGGGGCACATCAGGATGACATTGCGCAGTTCGGGCTGGCCGCCGATGCGGTCGTAAATCGCATCCTCCAGCGCGCGGGCATTGGCAAAATACAGGCTTTCATCGACACGGATCGACAGGATAGAGGCGTCAGTGATCACCGTGTGGCGGTCCACGTTGCGGAAATGCTCTGTCCCCGGAACCTGTCCCACGATGGCCATATGCGGGCGCGAGGTGCGCCACAAAAACAGCAGCAGCGACAGCGACACACCCGCAGTGATGCCCGCCTCGACCCCCACCATAAGCACGGTCACGATGGTCACGGCCATGGCGGCAAAGTCGGCCTTGGAATAGGCCCAGGTGCGCCGGATTGCGGCAAGATCAACCAGTGACAGCACGGCCACGATGATGGTGGCGGCCAGCACGGCTTGGGGCAGGTACTGAAACAACGGTGTCAGGAACAGCGTGGCGGCAAGGATCCCAACGGCAGTAAACGCCCCCGCCAATGGCGTTTCGGCCCCTGCGTCAAAGTTCACCACTGACCGCGCAAACCCCCCGGTCACCGGATAGCCGCCCGACAGCGCCGAGACGATGTTGGACGCGCCAAGGGCGGCCAGTTCCTGATTGGGTATGATCCTTTGGCGGCGTTTGGCGGCCAGCGTTTGCGCCACCGACACGGATTCGACAAAGCCCACCAAGCTGATCAGAACTGCAGGCAGCAACAATTGTTGCCACAGCTCCGCCTGAAACGACGGCAAAGTGAAAGGCGGCAGCCCAGCGGGAATGTCGCCCACAATCTTGACGCCCCGATCGGCCAGACCAAAGCCCACCACAAAAAGCACCGACACCACAATCGCAGCCACCGGCCCGGCCTTGGCGATCAGGTCGGCCATGCGGGGTTTCAGACCGCGTGCCAGCAACAGTGGCTTCAACTGCTTGCGGGTCCAGAACAGAAAAGCTGTCGCCGAAACGCCGATCAGCAGGGTGAACGGGTTCACGCTGCCCAAGGCGCTCCATATCCCCGCCAGAAGATGCGGCAGCGTGTCACCGTCCGCCTTGACGCCCAGAATATGCTTCAGCTGACTGGTGGCAATCAGGATGCCCGAGGCGGTGATGAAGCCTGAAATCACCGGATGGCTGAGGAAATTGGCCAGAAATCCAAGCCGCAGAACCGACATCACCACCAGAATCAGCCCCGACATGAAGGCCAGCGTGAAGGCGGCGGTCAGATACTCCGGCGTGCCAGGTGACGCCAACTGGCCCACCGCCGCCGCTGTCATCAGCGACACCACCGCCACCGGACCCACCGCCAGCGCCCGGCTGGTGCCAAAAATCGCATAGGCAATCAGCGGCAGGATGGATGCATAAAGCCCCACCTGCGGCGGCAGGCCCGCCAACATGGCATAGGCAAGACTTTGCGGCACCAGCATGATGGTGACGATCACCGCCGCGACCAGATCGCTTTGCGCCTCGGTTTTCGAATAGCCGGGGGCCCATCCAAGGATCGGTAGAATAGATGAAAAGGATTTCAACGGCTTGGCCTTTGGTTCAGGGCATGGTGACAAGTAGCGGTTTGGCCATCATTTCGGCAGCCCTTCCACAGCGGCTCGGGTCAAAGCCAAGCGCCTAAAGTCCGTTGATCGGCACTTTCAAAAAGCGCTTACCGTCTTCGTCAGGTTCAGGCAGATCGCCGCCTCGCATGTTGACCTGCAAGGCGGGGATGATCAGTTTCGGCATCGCCAGCGTCGCATCGCGGGCCTCACGCAGGGCCACGAAAGCATCTTCGGTCACGCCGTCATGGACGTGAATGTTGTGGGCCTTCTGCTCGGCCACGGTGGTTTCCCAGCGGATGTCACGACCGTTTGGGCCGTAGTCGTGGCACATGAACAGGCGCATCTGGTCGGGCATTGACAGCACCCGCTGGATCGACCGGAACAGAATGCGGGCATCGCCACCCGGAAAATCGGCCCGCGCTGACCCGCCATCGGGCATGAACAGCGTGTCACCGACAAAAGCCGCATCGCCGATGACATGGGTCATGCAGGCAGGCGTGTGGCCGGGCGTGTGCAGGGCAACGGCGGTCAGATTGCCGATGCGATAGCTGTCGCCATCCTTGAACAGCCGGTCAAACTGGCTGCCGTCGCGCTGAAACGCGGTGCCTTCGTTGAAGACCTTGCCAAAGGTGTCCTGCACCACGGTGATTTTTTCGCCGATGCCGATCTTGCCGCCCAGCTTGCCCTGAATGTAGGGCGCGCCAGACAAATGGTCGGCATGGACATGCGTTTCAATCAGCCATTCCAGCG
>JBIHZO010000523.1:0-2615 GCA_044231405.1 Cypionkella sp.
CGACGGCAGCAAGTTCAAAGCCGTCAACAATCGCGACAAGAACTTCACCAAGGGCAAGATCGCCAGCCGCCTTGCACATCTGGAAGCCGATGTTGATCGCTATATCATAGAGATGGTCCGCATCGAGCGTCAGGAGGAAGGCGAGGTGCGGGCCGAGAAGGTGGCCCATCTTGCCCGGCGCTACGGTCGCATCCGGCAGGAGATCGACCGGCTGAAGGAGATGGACAAGGCCTTGGCCGACGCGCCTGATGGCCAGATCTCCCTCACCGACTCGGATGCGCGCGCCATGGCGACCAGCGCGCGGCACAGCGGGATGGTCGGCTATAACGTCCAGAACGCCGTCGACACAGAGACCCACATTATCGTCACGCACGAGGTCACCAACCAAGGCTTCGACCGCGACCAACTCAGTCCGATGGCACTTTCGGCCAAAAGCGTACTCCAGAGAGATAACCTGCATGCCCTTGCCGACAAGGGCTATTTCAGCGGCACTCAGATCCTGGCCTGCCATGAGGCGGGCATCACCACGACCGTCACACGCCCGGCCACCTCGGGCAATGCGGCCAAGGGCATGTTTGTGAAGGCTGACTTCACCTAAGACGCAGGGCGCGATGTCTATGTCTGCCCAGCAGGCGAAGACCTGGTCTATCGCTACACGGCCGAGGAGCGTGGCGTTCAGATCCGGCGATACTGGATCAACGCATGCCAAACCTGCCCTCTCCAGAGCAAATGCACCACCGGCACGGAACGGCGAATCTCTCGGTGGGACCACGAACACCTCGTTGATGATATGGACAACCGCCTGGGACGTGACCCCGACCCCATGACGCTGCGCCGTTGTACCGTCGAGCACCCGTTCGGCACGATCAAAGCCTGGATGGGCGCAACGCATTTCCTGACCCGAACGCTCAAGAACGTGCGCACAGAGATGGCGCTGCACGTGCTTGCCTACAACATCAAGCGGATGGTCGCCTTGGTCGGCATCCAGCGGCTTTTGCAGGTAATCCCAGGGTGAGGTTGCCGCTCTGCCGGTCAGAAAGACAAAAAAATGCTCTATTCAGACCGGAAGACGGGCATTTGAAGTGGAGAGCGGCAGACTGATGGCGAGATCATCGCGCGCCCAAAATCCAGCCAAACGCTGCATACCCGCAGAGTTTTCACACAGCCTCGGCCCATTGCTGCCGGTTGAGCGAGATCGAGCGCAACCAAACCGTTTCTCAAGAGCGGATATTTGTCCCTGATGGAGCATTTGTTGATTTCTCCTCGAGCGCGGCAATCCCGGTCTTGTTAACCACAGTTCCCGTTCAGCGGTCTCTCCATACCTGACTTGCCCCGGCCCGCCGCTTCGTGTCTGCTGAGCCCAACACAATCTAGGACCCGACCCATGACACCCAGGTATGCGCAGCGGATGGCGAAGGTGCAGCCCTCGGCCATAGGAGAGCTATTGGCTTTGGGCGCCGACCCCTCGATCATCTCCTTCGGCGGCGGCTATCCCGATGCGACGCTGTTTCCGGTCGAACAACTGGACGCGGTCTTTCACGAGATCATCACGGCCCCGGGCGGGGCTGCGATGCAATATGCGCCTTCGAACGGGCTGCCGCGCCTGCGCGATCAGGTGGCGGGGCTGATGCGGGCGGATGGGATGGACTGCACGGGCGATGACGTGCTGATCCTGCAAGGCTCGCAGCAGGGTCTGGACTTCGTGGCCCGCATGTTGATCGATCCGGGTGATGTGATCGTGACCGAGAACCCGACCTTCCTTGGCGCTCTGATCGCTTTCGCGCCCAGCCAGCCGGATTACGCCGTCGTTCCCGTCGATGCCCAAGGCATGCAGACCGACAAGCTGGAGGTTGTCCTCGCCGCCCATCCCCGGGCGAAGATGATCTACACCGTGCCGGATTTTCAGAACCCGACCGGCGTCACCCTATCTTTGGAGCGACGCAAGGCGCTGATTGCGCTGGCCAATCGCCACGACCTGATCGTAGTCGAGGATACCCCCTATCGCCACATGCGCTTTGTCGGTCACAACCTGCCGACGCTGAAATCGCTGGATACGGAAGGGCGGGTGATTCACCTGGGCAGCTTCTCCAAGATCCTGGTGCCGGGCTTGCGGATTGGTTGGGCGGTGGCCAACCCAGGTCTCCTCGCCCGGATGGGTCAGTTGAAAGTGGCAGCCGATACCCAGACCTCGACGCTGAACATGGCGGCGGTGAGTCTTTTTCTCGACCGCTATAACCTGAACGCCCATATCGCGACTCTGCGGGCAGCCTATGCGACCAAGAAAGAGGCCATGCTGGACGGGATCCGTCGGCATTTTCCGCAAGAGATCACCGCGACCGATCCAGAGGGTGGGCTCTTTACCTGGCTGACCTTCCCCGAGGGGTTCGACGCCACTGATTTCATGCGCCATGTGGCCTTGCCCGAGGCGCGGGTCGCCTATGTGCCCGGCGCGACCTTTTTTCCCCTCACACCGCGCGCCAATCATGCCCGGCTGAACTTCTCCTCGCCCTCGCTGGCAGCAATCCAGACCGGGATTACCGCCCTTGGCCGCGCCCTGCACGCCAACCTCTGAATCAAAGGCTGCCATGACCGTCACACTGCACACCCCCGCCCCC
>JBIHZO010000525.1:0-2605 GCA_044231405.1 Cypionkella sp.
CCGGGAACGCAAATGACACCTCAGTGCAGGCCGAACTCGGCCATCAAGCGCCGCCGCATCTCAACAAAGCTGGTTTCACTGCGGTCGCGGGGCCGCGCAAGGTCGATATTGATCAGACGCGGACCAGCCCCGGTTGCCCCCGGCAGCACCAGAACCCGGTCGGCCAGATAAATCGCCTCCTCCAGATCATGGGTCACAAGGATCATCGTAACCTTTTCCTCGCGCCAGATGCGGGCCAGTTCCTGCTGCATGGTCAGTTTGGTCATCGCGTCCAGCGCGCCAAGCGGCTCGTCAAGCAGCAGGATTTCAGGCTGTACGGTCAGGGCGCGCGCGATGCCGACGCGCTGTGCCATGCCGCCCGAAAGCTGACGGGGGAAGGCGTCTTCGAAATCGGTCAGCCCGACAAGGCGGATGTAGTGGCGGGCACGGGCCTCGGCACTGTCGCGCGGGGTGCCGCGAACCTGCAAGCCGAAGGCCACGTTTGCCAAGACCGTCAGCCATGGCAGCAGGCGCGGTTCCTGAAAGATGATCGCGCGTTCGGTGCCAACACCTTGCACGGGATGGCCGTCGATCAGCACCTCGCCCTTGTCGGGGTTTTCAAGACCTGCCAGCATCCGCAGTAGCGTGGTCTTTCCGCAACCTGACGGCCCGACGATGGCCAGGAATTCGCCGCCCTGCACCTCAAGTTGAAGATCGCGCAACACGGACAAACGCTGGCCGTTCAGCGTGAAGGATTTGGAGAGGTCACGCACGGTGACCTCTCCACGGCGGGTTGTTTCCACCACGCGCATCACCTCGGCCTTCAGTTGGTGGCCGGGCTGTCGCCCGTCACGAACAGGATGTCCTTAGCAACCAGCTTGCCTTTGTCGACGGAGCCTTGACGCTCCAGAACATCGATCCAGAACTGAACGTCACGTTCGACTGGAAGTCCGCCCTCGCGCACGCCGTAGCCCGCAAAGAACTGTGCCACCTCGGCGTTCTCGCCCCGTTCAGCCAGAACGCGGGCGAAGATGGCCTTGGTTTCCGTGGGGTTCTCGCGGGCGTAATCCAACGCCTTGACCGAACCATCGACGAAGGCTTTGGCTTCCGCCGGGTTTGCCTCTATCCAGTCGCGACGCAGCACGACAAAGCCGCCCGCGATCTCGCCCAGCACATCGGTGTCGTCAAACACCGCGCGCAAGCCGCCGTTTTGCAGGGCCGCCCCGGTAAAGGTGGTCTGCCAGTAGCCGAAGGCCGATATATCCACCTGCTTTGAGCGCAAAACCTGTTCCAGTTGCGGGCCGGGCACGACGATCAGGTTGGCGGCATCCTCGGGCAGGCCCTTTTGGTGCAAGGCCTCCCGCACCGTGAAATCCAGATGCGCGCCAAGGGTGTTCACCGCGATGGTCTTGCCGACGATGTCTTCGATCGTCTTGATCGGGCTGTCTTCCAGCACATAGAAGATGGACTGCGCCTCGTCGTTGATGCCGTTCGACGGATAGGCGGCGACGAAATCATTGCCCGCGGCTATGGAGTTCAGGACGGCGGCGGTGGCGGCCGAGCCGAGTTCGACACTGCCCCCGGCAAGAGCCACCAGCGAGGCGGGCCCGCCTTGGGCGTAGCCCACGTTTTCCAACGTGATGCCGGTGCCGTCGAAATAGCCAAGTTCTGCTGCCAGTTCATGCGCCGACAGGCCGCCCTGGCTGGCAAGGTAGCGGATGTTCACATCGGCCCATGCCGGGGTGAGGGTCAGACCAAGTGCAGTGGAGAGGGCAAGGGTGCGGAAAGAGATGGTCATTTTGGGTGGTCCTTTGATGGGATGGGGAGGTTTGGTTATTGCGGGATCCCGGTCCAACGGCACAGGCGGCGCTGGAGGGTGACAAGAACGAAGTTCGCGGTCAGGCCAAGCAGGGCCAGCAGCAGGATTGCGGCGAACATCTGCGGGATCTGGAAGTTGTATTGGGCATTCATCACCTGAAACCCGAGGCCCTTGTTCGCCCCGATCATCTCGGCCGCGATCAGCAACAGCAGGGCGGTGGTGGCCGACAGGCGCAGACCCACGAAGATGGACGGAACTGAAGCTGGCAGGATCACACGGGCAAAGACGGTGGCGCGCGAGGCTCCAAAGGTGGCGGCCATCTCGACCAGCTTGCGGTCCACTTCCTTGACCCCGCCGATGGTGGCCAAAAGGATCGGAAACAGCGTGGCCCAGAAGATCACGAAGACCTTTGAGGCCTCGCCAAGGCCCAACAGAAGGATGAACACCGGATACAGCGCCAATGCCGAGGTCTGGCGGAAGAACTGCAAGATCGGGTCAAGTGCCTGTTCCACCGCCCGGATCTGGCCCATGAAGAGACCCAGCGGGATGCCGAGGGCCGCTGCGGCGGCAAAGGCGAGGCCCGAGCGTTGCAGGCTGATGGCGATATCATCCAGCAGTCCGCCCCCGACAACGCCGGTCCAAGTGGCGGCAAGGATCTTGTCCAGTGCCGGAAAGACCGTTGGGTTGAGCCAGCCAAGGTTGGAGCCGATCTGCCAGAACGCCAGAAAGCCGATCAGCAGGCCGTAACGTTGCAGGGCCGAGCGCGCCCTCGCCACCCCCCGGCGCAGCAGGGCAGCGCCGGAAGGG
>JBIHZO010000524.1:0-2605 GCA_044231405.1 Cypionkella sp.
GACTTGAGTCGTGACCCCCAGATGATCATCAAGGCCTTGGCTTGATGTCACAGGCGGCGTGGGGTGCATGGTCGGGCGATTGCCTGCATCCCTGCACAACTCTTGTGCGAAAAGCTGTTTGAGTCACCGGCGTGGCCCCGTGTAGGATCGCCCAAACCGAGGAATTCCATGGCCGCCCCATTTGCTCCCCGCGCGTGGTCTGATCTGTCGCTGGCGCGGCAGTTCGCGCTGGCTGGGGGCGTGGTCATGCTGGTGTCGGCGCTGCTGGTCGGGGCTTTTGTGTCGCGCCGGGTCGAAGAAGTGGTGGTGCGCAATGCCGCCAACGCGACGGCGCTGTACATGGAAAGCTTTCTCGCACCGCTGACCCAAGGGCTGGCGTCTGACACCAGCCTGACTGCGGCGTCGCGCGGCGAGATAGAGCGCTTGCTGGACGAAACCGCTTTGGGGCAGCGGGTGGTGTCGTTCAAGATTTGGCGCAAGGGCGGCTTGTTGGTGGACGCATCGAACACCGGGCTTGTGGGGCAAACCTTTGATGTCACAGAAAATCTCAAGCTTGCGTGGCAGGGCGAGGTGCGCGCGGACTTCGACGATACGGGCGACCAGGAGGACGTGGCAGAAGATGCCATGGGCCTGCCCTTGCTGGAGATTTACAGTCCAATTCGTGAGGTCGGGTCGGGCCGGGTGATCGCGGTGGCTGAATTCTACGAGATTGCAACCCAGCTGAAGGCCGACTTGGCGCGGGTGCGGGCGGTGGCCTGGGCCTCGGTGGCCGGGGTGATGACGCTGATCGGCGGCTCTTTGTTCGCGATTGTGCTGCGCGGCAGTCGCACGATTGACGCCCAAGTGATGGCGCTGAAGGATATGTCGGGGCGCAATCTGGCGCTGCGGTTGCGGGTGCAGGGGGCGGCGGCACGGTTTGCGGCGATGAACGATCAGGCTTTGCGGCGGATAGGGGCGGATATTCACGATGGACCCGCACAACTGATGGGTTTTGCGGCACTGCGACTGGATGCGTTGCGGGGACAAGTCGCGGGGCCAGCGGTACAGGCCGATATAGAGGCTGTTGAGTCGGCGGTGAAAGACAGCATTGTCGAGTTGCGCAACATAGCGCGCGGCCTGTCGATGCCGGATGTCGAACGCAAATCGATCGAAGATATACTGCGCGGCTTGGTCGACGCTCATGCCGGGCGCACGGGAAATGATGTGGGTTTCAGCTTTGACATGGGTGGGCGCGGCGATCTGCCCCCGGCGGTGAAAATCTGCGCCTTCCGCTTTGTGCAAGAGGGACTCTCCAACGCGTGGCGCCATGCCGATGGCCGTGGCCAAGAGGTGCGACTGGCGATGCGGGGCGATCTGCTGACGCTGTCGGTGCTGGACCGGGGAAATGGGTTCGCCGAACTGCCGCCGGGGCCTTCGTTGGAGGGTGAAGGGCTGGGCCTGCCCGGCTTGATGGACCGGGTTGAAAGTCTGGGCGGCCATGTCGATCTGCGCGACCGCGTGGGTGGCGGGGCCGAGATTACGATGACATTGGATGTAAAGGGCAGCGCATGACCGATATTCGCTTGGTTCTGGCCGATGATCACCCAATTTACCGCGAAGGTGTGGCGCGCACTTTGCAGGACGCGGGTGGCATTGATATCGTGGGTCAAGCGCAGGACGGCGATGGGGCGGCTGCGCTGTGCGAAGCTTTGCGGCCCGATCTGGTGCTGTTGGATGTCTCGATGCCCAAGGGCGGCGGCATCGGGGCGTTGGAACGCATCATGCAAATGGAAAAGCCGCCGCTTGTGGCGATGCTGACCGCTTCGGAAGAGGACGGCGACTTGATGGCGGCGCTGAAGCTGGGGGCACTGGGTTATATCCTGAAGGGCGTCGGCGCGTCGGAACTTGTCTCCTTGGTGCAGGATCTGGCCGCTGGACGGTCTTATGTGTCGCCGGGTCTGGCGGGACGTTTGCTGGTTTCAATGCGTGGAAAATCGGGACAGACCGCCAATCCTTTGGCCGAATTGTCGCGGCGCGAGGAAGACATTCTGAAGCTGGTGGCATTGGGCAAAAGCAACAGGGAAGTTGGGCGCGACCTGTCGATTCAAGAAAAAACCGTCAAGCATTACATGACTTCGATCTTGCAGAAATTGCAGGTGCGCAACCGGGTCGAGGCGGCCATGCTGGCGCGCGAGCATCTGAAAAGCTAGGATTTTCAGACCTTGGTCCGGGGGTTGCGGCCAAGATTGGCCGCCCTTGGTCCCTATGGATCGGGCCTTGGCGGGCGTAGATTGGCCACAGTGATCCCAACATGGAGACGGCCAATGAAGACCTTGATCCTGACTGCAACCCTGGCCACTTTCGCCCTGTCGTTTGCGGGTGTGGCAAACGCCGGCGTCGATGCCGCAGGCGCCTATTCGGTGGAAGACCTGAGATCCACTTCGGTGGAAAAGCGCAAGAAAAAGCGCGTCAAGGGCGGGTCGGGCTGTGACTCGGCGCATGACGTCGCTGAACATCCAGAGTGCCGTTGATCCACGACCATATCTGACGTCAGAGCGGGCCTTGCGCCCGCTCTGCGCATTTTTGACGCAAACAGGCCGATCTTTCGCAATGCGTCAGACCGCAA
>JBIHZO010000010.1:0-20719 GCA_044231405.1 Cypionkella sp.
GGGCTTTGACGCGTGATTGCGGCGTTGCAGTGGATTTTCTTTAACAAAAGGGCCTGCCTGTGCGGGCTGTGGGGCATATGACGGCGGATTATGTGATCATCGGGTCGGGGTCGGCGGGGTCGGCCATCGCGTACCGACTGGGCGAGGCGGGCAAAAGGGTTATCGTCATTGAACAGGGCGGCACCGATATGGGGCCGTTCATCCAGATGCCTGCGGCACTGTCTTATCCCATGAACATGGGGATCTATGACTGGGGTTTTGCCAGCGATCCCGAGCCGCATCTGGGGGGCCGGGTGCTGGCCACGCCGCGCGGCAAGGTGATCGGCGGGTCTTCATCCATCAACGGCATGGTCTATGTGCGCGGTCATGCCCGCGACTATGACACCTGGGAGGAAATGGGCGCGCAAGGCTGGTCTTACGCCGATGTTCTGCCTTATTTTCAGCGGATGGAGCATTGGCACGGCGATGCGGGCGATGCCGCTTATCGTGGCCATGACGGCCCGCTGCACATCACGCGCGGGCCACGGAAGAATCCGCTGTTCAATGCCTTTATCCAGGCGGGGCGGCAGGCGGGTTACGGTGTGACCGACGATTACAACGGTGCCGCGCAAGAGGGGTTTGGCGCGATGGAGGCGACGATCTGGAAAGGTCGGCGCTGGTCTGCCGCCAACGCCTATCTGCGCCCGGCGCAAA
Organism: Cypionkella sp.; assembly: GCA_044231405.1. GTDB lineage: Bacteria > Pseudomonadota > Alphaproteobacteria > Rhodobacterales > Rhodobacteraceae > Cypionkella. The sequence goes on from JBIHZO010000010.1 coordinate 694, forward strand.
AGCGTGGCAATGTGACGGTGGTGCGGGCTTTTGCCCGGCGGGTGGTGATCGAGAACGGTCGCGCCGTGGGGGTCGAGGTTTTGCGCGGCGGTCAGGTTGAGGTGATCGCGGCGCGGGCAGAGGTGATCATCGCGGCATCCAGCATCAATTCGCCCAAGCTGCTGATGCTGTCAGGGATTGGTGATGCGGCGCAGTTGCAAAGCCATGGGATCGAGGTGGTGGCGGATCGGCCGGGCGTGGGCGCGAACCTGCAGGATCATCTGGAGATCTACATGCAGTATCAGGCGGCGCTGCCTGTAACACTTTATAAATACTGGAATATCTGGGGAAAGGCTGCGATCGGGGCGCAGTGGTTGTTCACCAAGACAGGGCTGGGGGCCAGCAACCAGTTTGAGGCTTGCGCGTTTATCCGGTCGCGTGAGGGCATAGATTATCCTGACATCGAGTACCACTTTCTGCCCATCGCGGTGCGCTATGATGGCAAAGCCGCCGCCGGGGGCCACGGATTTCAAGTGCATGTGGGGCCGATGCGCAGCAAGTCGCGCGGCGCTGTGACCCTGCGGTCTGCCGATCCGATGGATGCGCCGCGCATTCAGTTCAACTATATGTCGCATCCCGATGACTGGGACGAATTCCGCCGCTGCATCCGCCTGACGCGCGAGGTGTTTGGGCAGGCGGCGATGCGCCCCTTTGTGAAGTCCGAGATTCAACCGGGATCGGGGCTGCAAACCGATGCAGAGCTGGACGCCTTTCTGAAAGAACACGTCGAAAGTGCCTATCACCCTTGCGGCACCTGCCGGATGGGGCGGGCGGATGATCCGGGGGCGGTGGTGGACCCGGAATGCCGGGTGATCGGGATCGAGGGGCTGCGGGTGGCGGACAGTTCCATCTTCCCACAAGTGACGAATGGCAACCTGAACGGGCCATCCATCATGACCGGTGAAAAGGCAGCGGATCACATTCTGGGCCGGGTGCCGCTGCCGAAATCAAACCTGCAACCGGTGGTGAGCGGGAATTGGCGGCAAAGTCAGCGCTAGCCATGGGGCCACGCCGCCCCGGATCAAGTCTGGTGCAGCGTGGCGTTTGGTGGGGGCGGCAGGGCGGCCCGGATGCGGGCGGTGAAGGCGGCGATTTGGGCGGGGGTTGCAGCCTCGGCCTTGTAGAGCGACAGCATTTGGAAGCGGGCCTTGGGCGCGCAGGGGCGCAGCAGGCCGGTTTTCAGGATGCGGCGGACGGGGCGGTGCATGACCAGACTGTCGACCCACCACGGGGAACCCAGCGTGGTGATGGCCAGAACCCGCTGCAAACTGTGCAGGCGCGGCCGGATCAGGCCCAGATCTGCCGCGTGATCATAGGCCACGCCGGGGGCCCAGACCCTGTCAAACCAACCTTTCAGGATGGCAGGAAAGCCGAACCACCAGGTTGGAAAGCACAGGATCAGCGCCTCGGCTGCCAGCAAGCGGGCGATCTGCGGCTGCGCGGCGCTGCCATCATAGCTGGGCGCGTGGTGGCTGTTGCGCTCTGCCGCCGTCAGCGCCGGGGCGAAGGCATTGTCATAAAGGTCTTCGATATCAACCTGATGCCCGGCAGCCAGCAGCCCCGCGATGGTTTCATCGGCGAGAGAGCGGCACAGGCTGCCCGGCACCGGATGGGCGATCACGACAAGGCATTTCATGGCATCCCCCTTTGTCAGCCCGAGAATGCGCACGGGGTTGATCAATATCAAGGTCGGGCTGTGTTGCAACGCCTAGTCTGACCCCCGGACACGCAACAAGGAGCGATCGCATGACACATACACCGCACGGATTGGCCGAGGAATTTCCGGCCCACATCACCAAGATCAGCGCGATGAAGGAAGGCGATGTGCATTTCGCCAAGTTGGTGGCCGAATACAATACGGTCAACGAACAGGTGCACCGCGCCGAAACCCGGCTGGACCTGTTGACCGAAGAGCAGGAAGAACATCTGCGCAAACAGCGCACGCATCTGAAGGATCATATCTGGATGCATCTCAAGGGCTGACAGGGCGCGGGGGGCTGTCTGCCCCCCAAGCTGCAATTGCCTTGGCAATTGCAGTCCCCCCCGAGGACATTTTGGCCAAGATGAAGGTCAGTCGGCAATGTCATAGGGCAAGAGGCCGCGACGGTCGGGATCGACTTTCAGGCGACGCTCCAGTGGCGGCACCGATCTTTGGTGACAGTCGTGGCGCTCGCAAATCCGGCAGGAAATGCCGATGGGTTCGCAGCGGCCTTTCAGATCAAGGCCATCGGAATAGACCAGACTGGCGGCATGGGTGATTTCGCAGCCAAGGCCAATGGCATAGCGGCGCACCGGCGCAAGGTAGGCGCCGCCGGGCTTGGATACATCGCGCGACAGGCACAGATAGCGCACACCGTCGGGCGTTTCGGCCAGTTGGCGCAGGAAATGGCCGGGGGTTTCAAAGGCGCGGTGCACGTTCCAAAGCGGGCAAGCGCCGCCAAAGCGGGCGAATTGCAGCCGGGTGGCGGAGTGGCGTTTGGTGATGGTTCCGGCCTGATCGACGCGGACAAAGAAGAACGGGATGCCCTTGGCGCCGGGGCGTTGCAGGGTGGACAGGCGATGTGCAACCTGTTCGAACGAGGCGCCAAACAGATCGGCCAGCCGTTCAATATCGTGCCGGGTCTTTTGGGCGGCGTCCAGAAAGGCGCGGTAGGGCATCAGCGCGGCCCCGGCGAAATAGTTGGCCATGCCGATTTTCGCGATGTCACGCGCTTCGGGCGTTTGAAAGCGGGCGAGGTCCAGCGTCGCCTCCAGCAGTTCATTCTGGGTTTGCAGCGCGACCTGATACAGCAATTGAAAGCGTTGGGTGGGCGTGGCCGCGCGGGCCGACAGGGTGAGGCGACGGCTGGCGGGATCATAGACGCGCATCGGGCCGGTATCGGAATACTGCACGTCGATGCCGCGCTTTTTCAGGGCTTCGGTCGCGATGATTGCCGTGTCTTTCCCGGGGCCTGCGGCGGTTATGAAATGTTCGGCAGCCCGGTCCACCGCATCGACGTAATTGTCGCAATAGTGAAAGAAGTCGCGGACCTCATCCCAAGGGCTGGCGCGCAGAGTGGCGTCTTCACGGCCCAGTGCCTCGTCCAGCGAGGCCAGTCGTTCGTGGCTTTGGCGGTAGGCCCGGTGCAGATCGAGGAAGGCGCGGGCCAGGGCCGGGGCATTGCTGGCGGCAAGGCGCAGGTCGGCCAGAGGCGGGGTGGCCTTGGCAAAGACCGGATCGGCCAGCGCCTCGCGCATGTCGGAGACAAGGCGTTCACCCTCGCCTGCGTTCAATTCGGTCACGTCCAGCCCGAATTCCTGCGCCAGGGCCAGCACGACGGTGGCGGAGACCGGTCGGTGGTTGTTTTCCATCTGGTTCAGATAGGGCAGCGACACCCCCAGCTTGTCGGCAAAGGCGCGTTGGGTCAGGGTCAGCCGCCCGCGCACTTCGCGCAGCTTGGCCCCGGCGTAAAGTTTTTGAATGGCCATGAACGCCCCCTTTGCAAAGCCAAACTAGGCTTTGCAAAGTTGCGGCGTCAAGTGGCGATGCCGATGGCGCGGGCGCGGCGGATCACCCAGAGGATCGCGACCAGCGAGGCGACGCTGGAGGCCAGCATCAGCAGGATCAGCGGCATCTCGGTCGACCCGGGCGGCAACAGCGCCCCCGCCAGCGCCGCAAGGCCTGCGCCGCCGCCGATCGTGATGGCACCGCCCAGGCCGCTTGCGGTGCCCGCGAGTTCGGGGCGCACCGACAGGATGCCCGCGTTGGCCGAGGGCAGACCAATGCCGTTGCCAAGGCCCATGGTGATGGTCAGCCCGAAAAAAACCACCGGATGTGATACGCCCAAGGCCGTGATCAGCGTCAGGATCAACAGCCCCACCAACGTGACCAATGCCCCGATCAGCACCATGCGGTTCATGCCCAACCGCATCGAGAACCGACCGGCAAAGAAGTTTCCGGCCATGTAGCCCACCGCCGTGATGGCGAACAATACGCCGATCTGGCTGGAGGTCAGGCCGAAGATTTCGTTGCCCACATAGGGAGCGCCGCCAAGGTAGGCAAAGAAACAACCCGAGGCGAAGGCGGCGGACAGGGAATATCCCCAGAACCGTTGTGAGGACAGCAGCACGGGGTATTGGCGCAACTGATTGGCAAAGCTGAGCTTTCTGACCGTTGCGGTTTCGCCCAAGTCAGCCCAGACCAGCCACAGCACCAGCAGCCCCAGCCCCAACAGCAAGGCGAAGTTGGCGTGCCAGCCGTAAGCCTCGTCCAGCACGCCGCCGATCACCGGGCCGATCATCGGCACCAAAGACATGCCCATGGTGACATAGGCGATCATCGAGGCGGCCTCGGCGTCGGCCACCATATCGCGCACCACGGCACGGCTGAGGACCATGCCTGCGGCGATCACCGCTTGGGCCATGCGGAAGATCAGGAACAGAGTGGCGTTGGGGGCAATCAGCGTGCCAACCGTGGCCAACAAGAACAGCACCAGCGCGCCAAGGATCACCGGACGGCGGCCATAGGCATCGGAAATCGGGCCGATGATGATTTGCAGCACTGCCGACAAGGCAAGGTACAGCGCGACGGACAGTTGCATGAAGCCGTAAGGCACACCGAACCACGCGGCCATTCCGGGCAACGAGGGCAGGAAGATGTTCATCGTCAACGCCGACAGACCCGCCAGCAGGATCAGCGTGATGATGTGCGGCGGAGTGGTGCGGTTGAGGAATTGGCTTGGTTTGTGGGGCATGACTGAGCGCTACGCCTGTGACTGGGGACTGTCCAGACGGCCTACCACTTGTGAAAGATGAAAAACGCGCCGAGCCCGATGAAACTGAACCCCAAGGCGTGGTTCCAGCCCAGCGGCTCTTTCAGGTAAAGCACGGAAAAGACGGCGAAAACGGATAGGGTGATCACCTCTTGAATGGTTTTCAACTCTGCCCCTGAAAAATGACCATGGCCGATGCGGTTGGCTGGCACCATCAGGGTATATTCGAAAAACGCGATGCCCCAGCTGACCAGTACGACGGCGATCAGGGCGGTGGATTTGTATTTCAGATGGCCATACCACGCGAAGGTCATGAAGACATTGGAGGCCAACAGCAGGCCGATGGTGGTGATGGGAATGGAAAATTGCGGCATGCGGAACCTGTGTTTGCGGGTGGCGCTGCATAGCAAGGAGCGGCTTGCAAGGCCATCAATTTGCGAATTTGCAATTAGCAAGACTGTCTCTGCCCATGCTTTGCAAATTTACTCGAAACCGCTTTGCCTGCCGCGCCCGCCCGGCTATGGTGCCCGGCAATATCGGGGGGAGACGACGATGAAGGACATCCTGCAACAGCTGGAGACACGCCGCGAGGTGGCCCGTCAGGGCGGCGGGCCGCGTCGCATCGACGCGCAACACGCCAAGGGCAAGCTGACAGCGCGCGAGCGGATCGAGCTGCTGCTGGACGAAGGGTCTTTCGAAGAGTTCGACATGTTTGTCGCCCACCGCTGCGTCGATTTCGGGATGGAGGCGGACCGTCCGGCAGGCGACGGTGTTGTCACCGGCTGGGGCACTGTGAATGGCCGCATGGTCTATGTGTTTTCGCAGGATTTCACGGTGTTCGGCGGGTCCTTGTCGGAAACCCACGCACAAAAGATCTGCAAGATCATGGACATGGCGATGCAGAACGGTGCGCCGGTGATCGGGATGAACGATTCCGGTGGCGCGCGGATTCAGGAAGGCGTGGCCTCTTTGGCGGGCTATGCCGAGGTGTTTCAGCGCAACATCATGGCCAGCGGCGTGGTGCCGCAGATCAGTCTGATCATGGGGCCATGTGCGGGCGGGGCTGTCTACTCGCCTGCGATGACCGACTTCATCTTCATGGTGAAAGACACATCGTTCATGTTCGTCACCGGCCCGGATGTGGTCAAGACCGTGACCAACGAAGTGGTGACGGCGGAGGAGCTGGGTGGGGCTTCGACGCATACCAGGAAGTCCTCGGTCGCGGATGGCGCGTTTGAGAATGATGTCGAGGCACTGGCCGAAACCCGTCGTCTGATCGACTTTCTGCCGCTGAACAACCGCGAGAAAGCGCCGGTCCGGCCGTTCTTTGACAACCCGGCACGGCTGGAGTCCAGCCTCGACACCCTGATCCCTGACAACCCGAACCAGCCCTACGACATGAAGGAACTGATCGGCAAAATCGCGGATGAGGCTGATTTCTTTGAAATTCAGGCCGCCTTTGCCGCCAATATCATCACTGGCTTCATCCGCATCGAAGGCCAGTCGGTGGGCGTGGTCGGGAACCAGCCGATGGTGTTGGCGGGCTGCCTTGATATCGACGCCAGCCGCAAAGCCGCGCGGTTTGTGCGGTTCTGCGATGCGTTTGAAATTCCGATCCTGACGCTGGTCGACGTGCCCGGCTTTCTGCCCGGCGTGGCGCAGGAATTGGGTGGCGTGATCAAGCACGGTGCGAAACTGCTGTTCGCTTATGGCGAGGCGACGGTGCCGAAAGTCACGGTGATCACCCGCAAGGCCTATGGCGGGGCCTATGATGTGATGGCGTCCAAACACCTGCGCGGCGATTTCAACTATGCCTGGCCCACGGCGGAAATCGCGGTGATGGGGGCCAAGGGTGCCACCGAGATCATCCATCGTGGCAAGTCTGCTGAAGAGATTGCGCGACTGACCAAGGAATATGAAACCCGTTTCGCCAACCCATTTGTGGCCGCCGAGAAGGGCTTCATCGACGAGGTGATCATGCCGCATTCAACCCGGCGCCGGGTGGCGCGGGCTTTTGCATCGCTGCGCGGGAAGAAGCTGGCGAACCCGTGGAAAAAACACGATAACATCCCGCTGTAACGACAGGGAGTTTGACATGTGCGGGAACCAAGGGGCGGTGCGATGACCGATCCGATAGCAATGCAGGCCGACGGGGTGCAAGTGACCCCGGGCAGCGATGAGGCCATCACGGTGCCTTCGGGGCAGGCGGTGACGTTGCAAGACGTGATCTGGAACGCCCCCGGCCCCGATGGTCTGGTGGCGCGGTTCCGCTTTGTCGCCCCCGCAATTGCGCGCGACGGTGGTGCGGTGGATTTTGACACCGCAAGTGCCGACATGCAGGCGCTGTGCCAAGTCTATGCGCTGGCGCGGCTGTCGGAATTCGGGCCGATGCCGTCGCAAGTCATCATCTCGATGGCTGACCGCGCGGTGCCGTTTGGTGAGGCTGCCCCCGACGCCACCCAATTTTTTGAAGCCTATTCGATCGACGGCAACACCTGCATTTGGGAGGCGTTTTGATGCGCATACCAAATCTAGCGGCGGCTGCCGGGGCTGATGTAGCTATGTCACAGGGCGTGGCATTTAGCGAATTTTCGTGTCAATTCCGCGCTTTGTGGGCTATTGTTCACTCAGGCCGATCCCAAGCGGCCTTTACCTCGCACAAGGCGGCGGCACAAAGCACGCTTCCGGCAAATAAATGGAGTAGAGGATGTCGAGCACTAAAATCACCGTTCTGGCACTTTGCATGGTTGCCTTCGTGGCAGCTTGCGCCAAGAAAGAAGAAGAAGTCGTTTATGTTGACGAGCCGGTTTCGGTCGAGCCCGTCTACACCGGCAAATACAAGTAAGCTTCGGGGGCGGGCGCTTTGGGCCATTTTGGCCCGGCCCGCCCTTTTTCTGTCCTGTGCGTCGGCGGATCGCCACCGACCCAGCCACGCGCACTTTGCCTCTGCCGTTGCCAGCCCCTATGGTGGCCGCATCTGCAATGACACAACCCAGAGGCAAATATGCGCACTTCTTCCGTTTTCGTCCTTCTTCTTGTCGGCTTCGTCGCAGCTTGCGCACAGCCAGCCCCCGAGCCGATGGTTGACACCGTTCCGCTGTCGGAAGAGCCTGTTTCGACCGGCAAATACAAGTGATCTGACCGGGCGGGCCGGATCACTTCGGCCTGCCCATCTTGACCGCCCTTTCATCGCAGAGGTGCAGTCATGCTGAAGCATCGCGGCTTTCCAGGCCGCCTTCCGGGTTCCGATTTCCAATTCGTCATCCGCCGCGCCAATATGAAAGAGGGCGCTTCCAAAATCACCAAGCGTGAGCGCTTCAAGGACCGCAAGGCCGCCGACCGCAAGGCCGACGCGGGCTTTATGGCGGCGCTTTGGGCGCAGTTCGGTGAAGAGGCGTTTGAGCGCGGTAATCTGGACGCGGGCCGTCTGTCGTGGCTGTTTGGCCGCGAGGTGGTGCCCGCTGAAGACCCGTTCAACCCGGCCTCTTATGACGCGCTGATGAAGATCAACGTCAAAGTGGCGCAGGTGTCATTCCCCCATATCTTTGCCCCCGACGCCGAGCCGATGGACTTTGGTGATTGGGAAGACGATGAGGATCAGGACTAGGCATGTTTCCGCTTAACCCTTTGGCATCTTGGCAGGAATTCGCGCATGGCTTGGGTCGCGCCGGATTCGGCTTTGCCATGGGGAAGGGCATTTGCCAAGCTGTCGGCATGCGCTCCGGTCAGCCCTTCGTCGGTGGTGCGCAAGACTGTTACCCTTTCCCTTCGCCTTGGCCTGGCCCTTCTTGGGTCAGGCTCTTTCTTTTCCGCGTTGGGCGGGGTTTCGCCGGTGGTTTCGCCCGGTCACGGCAATTCTTCTTTTCAATTCGCAGAAATACGATAGAATCGGCCTTAATAATAACAACCAATCGAGGCAGTTCGACATGCGTAAAATCTTCATTCTTTCCCTTCTTGCCCTTCCGCTGGCGGGCTGCGTCACCAATGACGTGCAGCGTGCCGCAATCGGTGCCGGCGCTGGTGCGGTTCTGGCAGACGTTACTGACAACAATGTCATCACGGGCGCTCTTATCGGCGGTCTGGCTGGCACCGTTTGCGACGACGTCAGCATCTGCCGCTGATCTGAATTCCGCCCCTCGGGGCGCGTCTACACACTCCCCAAGGCCAACCGGGCACCCCGCCCGGCTGGTCTTTTTGCATTTGCGCCCCGGCTTTTGGTCCGGTCGGGGCAAAACGGAAGGAACCGCGCCATGTTCAAGAAAATCCTGATCGCCAACCGGGGCGAGATCGCTTGCCGCGTCATAAAATCGGCGCAGAAAATGGGGATCAAGACGGTGGCGGTTTACTCCGACGCCGACCGCAACGCGCTGCACGTCAAGATGGCGGATGAGGCGATCCATATCGGAGCCTCGCCTGCCGCACAGTCCTATATCGTGATCGACAAGATCATGGCTGCGATCAAGGAAAGCGGGGCCGAGGCCGTGCATCCGGGTTACGGTTTCTTGTCCGAAAACATGAACTTCGCGGCGGCGCTCGAAGCGGCGGGCGTGGTGTTCATCGGCCCACCATCGCCAGCGATCGAGGCGATGGGCGACAAGATCACCTCTAAAAAGCTGGCGATGGCGGCGGGGGTGTCCACGGTTCCGGGCCATATGGGTCTGATTGACGACGCCGAACATGCAGTGAAAATCGCGACCCAGATCGGCTATCCGGTGATGATCAAGGCGTCTGCTGGCGGTGGCGGCAAGGGCATGCGGATCGCTTGGGATGACGCAGAGGCGCGGGAGGGCTTTCAGTCATCAAAGAACGAGGCGGCGGCGAGTTTTGGCGACGACCGGATTTTCATCGAGAAATTCGTCACCCAACCGCGGCATATCGAAATTCAGGTGTTGGGCGACAAGCACGGCAACATCCTCTATCTGCACGAACGCGAATGTTCGATTCAGCGGCGCAATCAAAAGGTTATCGAAGAAGCCCCGTCGCCGTTTCTCGATGAGGCCACCCGCAAGGCCATGGGCGAACAGGCTTGCGCCTTGGCGCGCGCAGTGGGCTACACCAGCGCGGGCACGGTGGAATTCATCGTCGACGGTGACAGAAATTTCTACTTCCTTGAGATGAACACCCGTTTGCAGGTGGAACATCCTGTCACCGAATTGATCACCGGGATCGATCTGGTGGAACAGATGATCCGGGTGGCTTACGGCGAACCTTTGCCGTTCAAACAGGAAGACCTGAAGATCAATGGCTGGGCGATGGAAAGCCGCCTATATGCCGAAGATCCCTATCGCAACTTCCTGCCCTCGATTGGTCGTCTGACCCGGTACCGCCCCCCGGTGGAAGGGCCGACGGCGGCAGGGGGCATCGTGCGCAATGATACGGGCGTGTTTGAGGGTGGCGAGATTTCGATGTTCTACGACCCGATGATTGCCAAGCTGTGCACCTGGGGGCCAACGCGTCTGGATGCGATCAAGGAAATGCGGCTGGCCCTGGACACGTTTGAGGTTGTAGGCATCGGCCACAACCTGCCCTTCGTGGGGGCTGTGATGGACCATCCGCGCTTTGTCTCTGGCGACATCACCACGGCGTTTATTGCGGAAGAGTATCCCGATGGCTTTCAGGGGGCGGTGCTGGACGCTGCCACTTTGGCCCGTGTTGCGGCCTCTGCTGCGGCGATGAACCGGGTGGCGGAGATCCGGCGCACCCGGATTTCGGGCACCATGGACAACCACGAACGCCGGGTGGGCGATGACTGGGTGGTCACGTTGCAAGGCATTGATCACACGCTGAAAATCGCTGCCGATCCGGCGGGGTCTTCTGTGACCTTCGCCGATGGCACCTGCATCCGCGTGGCGTCCGACTGGACGCCGGGGCAGCCTTTGGCCAGCCTGACGGTGGACGGCACGCCCTTGGTGATGAAGGTTGCCAAAATCTCGGGTGGCTTCCGCGTGCGTTTGCGTGGCGCTGATCTGCGCGTGCATGTGCGCACCCCGCGACAGGCCGAACTGGCGAAACTGATGCTGGAAAAGCTGCCGCCCGACACGTCGAAATTCCTGCTGTGCCCGATGCCCGGCCTGATCGCAAAAGTGATGGTCGAGGTGGGTGACGAGGTGCAGGAGGGTCAGGCCTTGGCGACGGTTGAGGCGATGAAGATGGAAAACATCCTCAAGGCCGAACGCAAGGGCGTGGTCAAGGCGATCAAGGCGGTGGCGGGCAGCAGCCTGAAGGTGGACGAAGTGATCATGGAGTTTGAATGATCATCGTCCGGCAGGCATCCTTTCCAGCTCTTCGATGCGCCGGCTGGGGAATTTGTCGATGGCGTGGGTGATCTCGCGGGTGTCCCATGGCAAGGGTTTGCGCAGCACCGCTGTGCCATCCTTGTCGAGGATCACCAGTGAGAAACCACTGGGCCGCAGCTTGGTGCGGATGTCAGACGGAGGTTTGGGCGCGGTGTCGGTGATGACGATCACATCACGTTCGATCAGGTCGGCGGTGTCACGGGTCAGCAGTTCCATCTGGCGGATGTAGTTGGGATCATTGGGACTTTCGGCAAAGACCACCACCGCGCGTTTGAGGTACAGCAGGTCGGCCATCACCACTTGATCGGCCGGAACCGGGGCGAAGGGCGCATCTTGCGCTTGGGCTCCAAAGGAAACAACGGCCAATACGGCCAGCAGAAGCGGTTTCATGCGGATGTTCATCCCCTTCATATAGGGCAGGGCATGTCGCAAACCAAGCACTCCGGGTGGCCCCCGGGCAGGAGGGTTGAGATGACAGACAAATTGGCAGCATGGGCGGCGCTGGCGAGCAAGGAAATGAAGGGCGGCGACCCGGACAGTCTGACTTGGGCGACGCTGGAGGGGATTGCGGTCAAGCCGCTTTACACCCAGGCCGATGTCGAAGGCTTGCCGCAAATGGGCGAAATGCCGGGCTTTGCGCCGTTCACCCGTGGCGTGAAGGCGACAATGTACGCAGGCCGCCCTTGGACCATCCGCCAATACGCGGGCTTTTCCACGGCCGAGGCCAGCAACGCCTTTTACCGCAAGAATCTGGCCGCCGGACAGCAGGGCGTGTCGGTGGCCTTCGATCTGGCCACCCATCGCGGCTATGACTCGGATCATCCCCGGGTAGAGGGCGATGTCGGCAAGGCGGGCGTGGCGATTGACTCCGTCGACGATATGAAAATCCTGTTCGACGGCATTCCGCTGGATAAAGTCAGCGTCTCCATGACGATGAATGGCGCCGTGATCCCGATCCTGGCCAGTTTCATCGTGACGGGTGAGGAGCAGGGCGTGGACCGAAGCCTGCTATCGGGGACCATTCAGAATGACATTCTGAAGGAATTCATGGTCCGCAACACCTATGTCTACCCGCCCGAGCCCTCGATGCGGATCATCGCGGATATCATCGAATACACATCGGCCGAGATGCCGAAGTTCAACAGCATTTCGATTTCCGGCTATCACATGCAGGAAGCCGGGGCCAATCTGGTGCAGGAACTGGCCTACACTTTGGCCGATGGTCGCGAATATGTGCGGGCGGCGATTGCGCGGGGGATGAATGTCGATGACTTCGCAGGAAGGCTGAGTTTCTTCTTCGCCATCGGCATGAACTTCTTCATGGAGGCCGCCAAGCTGCGCGCGGCGCGGCTGTTGTGGCACCGGATCATGTCGGAATTTGAGCCCAAAAAGCAGGGGTCGCTGATGCTGCGCACCCATTGCCAAACCTCTGGCGTCTCTCTGCAAGAGGCCGACCCTTACAACAACGTCATCCGCACCGCCTATGAAGCGATGTCGGCGGTTCTGGGCGGCACGCAAAGTCTGCACACCAATGCGCTGGACGAAGCCATGGCGCTGCCGACGGAATTTTCAGCACGGATTGCGCGCAACACCCAGTTGATCCTGCAAGAGGAAACCGGGGTGACGCATGTGGTCGATCCTTTGGCGGGATCTTACTATGTCGAAAGCCTCACCGCGCAGCTGGCCGAAGAGGCGTGGAAGCTGATCGCAGAAGTCGAGGAAATGGGCGGCATGACCAAGGCTGTGGCCTCGGGGATGCCGAAACTGCGGATCGAGGAGTCAGCGGCGAAGCGGCAGGCGGCGATTGACCGGGGTCAGGATGTGATCGTCGGTGTCAACAAATACCGGTTGGCCAAGCAAGACCCGATCGATATTCTGGACATCGACAATGTCGCGGTGCGGCTCAGCCAGATCGAACGCCTGCAAGCGACTCGCGCGGCCCGCGACGATGCGGTCTGTCAGGCGGCCTTGGCGGAACTGACCCGGCGGGCAGAGCATGGCGGCAATCTTCTGGCAGGGGCGGTCGATGCGGCGCGCGCCCGGGCCACGGTGGGGGAAATCAGCATGGCGATGGAGAAGGTCTTTGGTCGTCACCGGGCGGAGGTGAAAACCCTGGCGGGCGTTTATGGTGCCGCCTATGAGGGCGACGCGGGTTTCGCCGCCATTCAGGCCGATGTCGAGGCCTTTGCCGAGGAAGAAGGCCGCCGCCCGCGCATGCTGGTGGTCAAGATGGGGCAAGACGGGCATGACCGCGGGGCCAAGGTGATCGCCACCGCCTTTGCCGATATTGGTTTTGACGTCGATGTGGGGCCTTTGTTCCAGACCCCGGCCGAAGCGGCGCAGGATGCCATCGACAATGATGTGCATGTGGTGGGAATCTCGTCCCAAGCGGCCGGGCACAAGACCTTGGCGCCGAAACTGGTGCAGGCCTTGCGCGACGCGGGTGCGGGCGAGATTCTGGTGATCTGCGGCGGCGTCATTCCGCAGCAGGATTACCAATATCTTTACGACGCAGGGGTGAAGGCCATCTTCGGGCCGGGGACGAATATTCCCACGGCGGCCAAGGATATTCTGGACCTGATCCGCCGCGCGCGGGTTTAGGGCCGACCCTCCGGGGGGGATATTTTTGCCAAGATGAAAGGCTTTAGCGTGCTGCGTTTTATCGAGTTTGGCTGATGGAACGCAACCGCAACAGACACCGGCTGTGCCTGTCTTGGATTTCCTTCAATCTGGATCAGATTGAAGGAAATCCGCTCTCAGTCGTCTTGCCTTTCAAAAGGGCCACGATCGCCATTGCGTGACCGTGGCCCAGTGCGAAATCGGCCTTCAGCCAATCGGTGATCTGGGTGGCCTTGATGCCGGGAGCGATGCCGTTGGCGGTGGCAAAGCCCTTCGCCATAGCCATTGCCCGGAAGTCGTCGGGCGTTTTGCCGGTCTTGGCCTGAATGTTGTCCAGATAGGCCTGAAAGCTCATCCCCGCGCTGCCCAGATCATACCCCGCCGCAGCAACTCGCGCGCCGGGCCGTGGTCGATGACATTGGCCTGATGGCCCAAGGCGTTGTAGTAGACCCGGCCTTGACCCCAAAGCTTGGTGAAGACCACCGGCATTGCCACCGCTCCGTTCGGGCTGTGCGGGCCTGCGACCACCGGGAAATCGCAGACAGCATGAACCTTAACCGCCGGGTCGATGTGCAGGTAGTACTGCTCGGTCGCGACGTCAAAATCGCCAATCCCGGCCACCAGCGGATCATCACTGATCATCCGCACCCGGTATTGCACCCCGTCATTGCCCGGATGTGCCACCCATTGCGCGCCGGTCATGAACTGCCACAGCACGTCGTTGCGAAAGGCATCGCACATGCCGCCGTGACAGCCCGCCAGCCCCACGCCAGAAGCAATGGCTGCCGCCACATTCTCGGACTGCGCCTTTTCAATGGTGGACATGGTCCAGACCGGCACGATCAGGCTCAGGTCGGCCAGCCGCGCCGGATCGTCGAAACAGGCGAGGGTGTCCGTGACCTCCACCTCCATCCCGGCCGCGCGCAGGTCGGTGGCGAACAGCGCCGCCACCTTTTCGGGTTCGTGCCCGTCCCAACCGCCCCATGTGATCAGCGCCTTGGCCATGGTTCATCCTTTGTGGTCAGATCTCAGCCGCGAAAACCGCGTTCTCGCGGTCGGGCAGGGGGCCAAGCCCCCGTGCCTCAACCTTGCCAAAGCGCCGTCGGAGGTCAACCTAGAACCGCTGCGGCTCTGCCGGTTTGTTGCCCATGATCGCCTCGATCGCCGCCATCACCTCCGGCGTCAGTTTCGCCTTATGGTCCAGCGCGGCCAGATTGTCGGTCAACTGGCTGGCGCGCGAGGCGCCAAGGATCACCGTCGATACCCGCGGATTGGCCAGACACCACAGCAGGGACAGATGCGCCAGCGTCAGCCCCGCGCCTTCGGCCAAAGCCGCAAGCGCACGGGTTTTCACCAGCTTTGCCTGCCCTGCATCCGACATCAGCATGTCGCGCAGCCATTCATAGCCGGGCAGGGTCATGCGGCTGTCATTGGGGATCGCGGCGTTGTATTTGCCGGTCAGAATGCCCGAGGCCAAGGGCGACCAGATCGTGGTGCCCAGCCCGTGGGTGTCGTAAATCGGGGCATAATCTGCCTCGACCTTGTGGCGTTCAAACAGGTTGTATTGCGGCTGCTCCATCGTCGGTGGCGTCAGCCCGTCGCGGCGCGCCACCAGATGCGCCTCGGTGATCTGCTGGGCCGACCATTCAGAAGTGCCCCAGTACAGAACTTTGCCCTGTGCAATCAGGTTGTGCATTGCCCGCACGGTTTCCTCGATGGGCGTGTCGATGTCGGGGCGGTGGCAGAAGTAAAGGTCGAGATAATCGACCTGCAACCGCCGCAGGGCCGCATGGCAGGCGTCGGTGACATGCTTGGCCGAAAGCCCGCGCTGGGTGGGCTGGGTGCCGCCCCAGAACACTTTGGAGGACACCACATAGCTGTCACGCGTCCAGTTCAGCGCGGCCAAAGCCTCGCCCATCAGGGTTTCGGATGCGCCTGCCTCATAGCCCTCGGCGTTGTCAAAAAAATTTACCCCGGCGTCATAGGCCTGCGCCATCAGCGATTTGGCGTCCGATCCGTCGACCTGTTTGCCAAACGTCACCCAAGAGCCAAAGGAAAATTCCGATACCTTCAGGCCCGATTTGCCCAAGCGTCTGTAATCCATGTGGAAAGCTCCTGTTTGTGGATGGCTGATAGGTGCGGTGATCCTGACCTTGTGCGGTTGGGTCGCCGCGATATCCCGAAGATAGGGTGCAGCAGTCGGTTGGGCAACCCGTTGTCCGGCGAGGGCATTTGAACGCAGCGGTTTTGGCAAGCGATGGCGGGCCTGAGACTATTCCGATTGTGACGTGCCCCGATCCGGAGCCGGGGCCGGGACAGGTGCTGGTGCGTTTGGCGACGACGGTGAATACGGGCGATGTGCGGGGGCGGGCGGTGGATGTGCCCGGTGGCATGGGCCGCAAGAGGGGCCGCGCTGTGGTGGTCTTCGGGCCCTGAAGATCGCCGTTCCGTGACGGTCCCGCCCCACAGGGGGCAGGTTTCAACGACTGTGTAAAAGACGCGGCTGTGGCCTTGCGGCTGTGGTCTTTTCGGTCGCCATTTGCCTGCCGATCGCGGCCATTCTGATGCTTTTGGCCTTCATCGGCACCTGAAAGGGGTTTCTGTTCGCCAAGACTTTTGTGATCAAAACGTATCTGCATGCGGTGCCGCAGCGCTGGATCGCGTCTGGGCGTCGGACGGGCTGTTTGATGGTGTCGTTATTTCCAGCGCCGCTCCGGATCCAGTCCGGGGCGGCGTGGCGTGTAGAGGCCGGCGTTTCAAACCCCGGCGTAAATCTCGACGATCCGGGCCACGGCGGCGTCGGGCGTCAACTCTTCTGACACCCCCGTCCGGCGCGAGGTCAGTTCCACCACGCCATTGGCCAGCCCGCGCGGGCCGACGGTAATACGCCACGGCAGGCCGATCAGGTCCATCGTGGCGAACTTTGCCCCGGCGCGTTCTTCGCGATCGTCATACAAGGCCTCAAGCCCCTTGGCCGCCAGCGCCTTGTACAGCCCTTCACAAGCCGCATCCGCCGCCGCATCGCCCTGTTTCAGGTTCACGATACCGACGGGGAAGGGGGTCACACCTTCGGGCCAGATGATGCCCTTGTCGTCATGCGACGCCTCAATGATCGCCCCCAGCAGACGCGACACGCCAATGCCATGCGACCCCATTTCCACAGGCACTTTCGACCCGTCAGCGGTCACAACGGTTGCGCCCATGCTTTCGGAATACTTGGTGCCGAAGTAGAAGATCTGCCCGACCTCGATCCCGCGCGCCACTTTGCGGCGGTCTTCGGGGATGGCGTTGAACAAGCCTTCGTCATGGGTTTCATCGGTGCGGGCGTACAGGGTGGTGAACTCACGGCACACCGCCGCCACCGCGTCGCGGTCATCATAATCGACCTCCCGCGCCCCCAGCCGCAACTCGGTCACGGCAGAATCAAAGAACACCTCGGACTCGCCGGTCGCGGCCAGCACCAGAAACTCGTGCGTGTCCTCGCCGCCAATCGGCCCCGAGTCCGCGCGCATCGGAATTGCGGTCAGGCCCATGCGTTCATAGGTGCGCAGATACGACACCATATGGCGGTTGTAGGCGTGCAGCGCCGACGCCTTGTCGACGTCAAAGTTGTAACCGTCCTTCATCAGGAATTCGCGCCCGCGCATCACGCCAAAGCGGGGCCGCATCTCATCGCGGAATTTCCACTGGATGTGGTACAGCGTCAGCGGCAGGTCCTTGTAACTGTTCACATGCGACCGGAAAATGTCGGTGATCATTTCCTCATTGGTCGGCCCGTACAGCATCTCGCGGTCTTGCCGGTCCTTGATGCGCAGCATTTCCTGCCCGTAGTCGTCATAGCGCCCGCTTTCGCGCCACAGGTCCGCGGGTTGCAGGGTGGGCATCAGCAAGGGGATATGCCCCGCCCGCACCTGTTCCTCATGCACAATGGCCTGAATGCGGTTCAGCACCCGCAAGCCCAGCGGCAACCACGAATAAATCCCCGCCGCCTGCTGTTTGATCATCCCCGCCCGCAGCATGTAGCGATGCGAGACGATCTGCGCCTCGGCCGGGTTTTCCTTCAGGACGGGCATAAAATAACGGGAAACGCGCATGTTGGCCTCACGGACAGGGGTTTGCGCCTAACTAGCGGGTTGAGGGGAGGCAGGCAAGCGGCGGCTGGCAGCGATGTGCCCGGTTGCCAAGTCCGCCCCCCATTTCCCGCAGCCCCTTGAAACCACGGCACTGATGGGCAATGTGGGTGCTGGTGGTTTGCGAGGGCGACATGGCACTTCCGTTGCGGGAACAGGCGAAATATTGGGGCATCGCTTTGGCGGTGTTCTTTGTGCTGCTTTGGTTTCTGGGCGGGGTGATCCTGCCGTTTCTGGTGGGCGGCGCGCTGGCCTATTTCCTTGATCCGGTGGCGGACCGGATGCAGCGGTGGGGGCTTTCGCGGGTTACGGCGACTTCTGTCATCACCCTGATCGCGGTGCTTTTGGTGGTGTTGCTGGTGCTGGCGGTGATCCCGTCGCTGATCAAGCAGACCACGGCGCTGGTCAATGCGGCCCCTGAAATTGCCCATAGATTACAGTTGTTTCTGGTCGAAAAGTTCCCCGATCTTACCGACAGCACCTCGACCATCCGCCAGACTTTGGCCGAGATTGGTGCCGCCATTCAGGCGAAGGGGGCGACCTTGGTGCAGGGCGTGCTGACTTCGGCTTTGGGGCTGTTGTCGGCGGTGGTGTTCATCGTTGTGGTGCCCGTCGTCACCTTTTACATGTTGATGGACTGGGACCACATGGTTGCGCGCATTGACGCCATGCTGCCGCGTGATCATGCCCCGGTGATCCGCCGTCTGGGCGCAGAGATCAACGCGGCCCTCTCTGCCTTCGTGCGCGGGCAGTTGACGGTGTGCTTTCTGCTGGGGTCGTTCTATTCGGCGGCCCTGATGCTGGCCGGGTTGCAGTTTGGCCTTCTGGTGGGGGCGATTGCCGGGGCCATCACCTTTATTCCTTACGTCGGATCGCTGGTGGGCGGGGCTTTGGCGATTGGTTTGGCGCTGTTTCAGTTCTGGGGTGACTGGCTGTCAATCGGCATCATCGCTGGGATTTTCGGCATCGGCCAGTTTCTGGAAGGCAATATCCTGACGCCCAAGCTGGTGGGCAAATCGGTGGGGCTGCACCCGGTCTGGCTGATGTTCGCGCTGTCGGCCTTTGGGTCGCTGTTTGGCTTTGTCGGCATGTTGGTGGCAGTGCCGATTGCGGCGGCTTTGGGGGTGCTCACCCGCTTTGCCTTTGCCCAGTATCAGGGCAGTTTGCTGTACACCGGCGTCGTCGGGCGCATCCCGGAAGACGAGGATGTGGCCTGACATGACCGGGCAGATGGCCTTTGATCTGCCCTTGCGGCAGGCCTTTCAGCGCGCGGATTTCTTTGCCTCGCCAGCCTCTGCGGCGGGTCTGGCGGCGGTGGACGGTTGGCGTGGCTGGCCCGGTGGCAAGATGCTGCTGGTGGGGCCCGCCGGGTCTGGCAAGACCCATCTGGCGCATATCTGGGCCGAAGCTGCGGGCGCGGCGCTGATTGCTGCGGCGGATTTGGCGCAGGCCGACCTGCCGGAACTGGCCGCCAAGGGCGCGGTCTGCGTTGAGGACGTCGAGGCCATCGCCGGCCAGGCCCCCGCCGAGACAGCACTTTTCCACCTGCACAACATTCTGTTGCCTGCCGGGCGATTGCTGATCACCGCCGTCACCCCCCCGCGCGACTGGGGGCTGGTGCTGCCCGACCTGCACAGCCGCATGCAGGCGGCGGCGCTGACGCGGATGGAGGCACCCGATGATGCGCTGCTTTCGGCGGTGCTGGTCAAGCTGTTTGGGGATCGTCAGATCGTGGTGCCGCCCAACCTGATCGGCTATCTGGTCAGCCGGATGGAGCGCTCCATTGCCGCCGCGCGCGACGTGGTGGCGGCGCTGGATGCGCGCGCGCTGGCTGCGGGGCGTCCTGTCACCCGGGCGCTGGCGGCCGAGGTGCTGGACAGCGCGTTGGACCAGTGAAACACTGTCACTCAACTTTCACACTTCCCCCAGATAAGCCCCATCATGACCCAGTCTGACTTTCTGAAAGCCCCGTTTCCCGAGCCGGTGGAACTGACCGCCGCCGAAACCACTGGCCCACGCCGGTTCTTCAACCGTGAGTTGTCGTGGTTGGCCTTCAATTGGCGCGTGCTGGACGAGGCGTCAAACCCCTTGGTGCCGTTGCTGGAGCGTCTGCGGTTCCTGTCGATTTCGGCCACCAACCTGGATGAGTTTTACACCGTCCGCGTGGCAGGGTTGCGGGCCTTGGTGCGGG
>JBIHZO010000292.1:0-4811 GCA_044231405.1 Cypionkella sp.
ATCAGAGGATGGCCGCAGCCCGGCTGAACAACTGTCGCTGATCAATGCCGATGCGCGCAAGCTGATGCAGCGCCAGCAGATCACCTTCAAGAAACTGCGGCGCGAGATGGAGGCGCAGGGCATCATCCTGTGTACCCGCGAAACGCTGAACGGCAATGATCTGAAATTCCTCGAAGATCACTTTCTGAACAAGGTTTTCCCGGTGCTGTCGCCCTTGGCGATTGACCCCGCGCATCCATTTCCGTTCATTCCCAACACCGGGTTCAGCCTTGCGCTGGAACTGGAGCGCGAATCCGATCACCGCACGCTGAAGGCGCTTTTGCCCATTCCGCAGCAGATCGCGCGCTTTGTGCCGCTGCCTGCGCGCCACGGCGAGCATCGGTTCCTGCCGCTGGAGGAGTTGCTGCTGCTGCATCTGGACATGCTGTTTCCGGGCTACACCGACCGGGGTCACTGCCTGTTCCGGGTGCTGCGCGACAGTGATCTGGAGGTTGAAGACGAGGCCGAAGATCTGGTGCGCGAATTTGAAACCGCGCTGAAACGCCGCCGCCGGGGCGAGGTGATCCGCATGAAGATTTCCGCAGGTGCGCCGGCGGAATTGCGGGCTTTGGTGACGGAAGAACTGGGTGTGACCGGCGATGAGGTGGTGGAGGCGCGCGGCCTTCTGGGCATATCAGACCTGAAAGAACTGGTGATTTCGGCGCGCAAGGATCTGCTGTGGCCTGCGTTTACCCCGCGGGTGCCAGAACGGGTGCAGGACAACGAAGGCGATATGTTTGCGGCGATCAAGCAGAAGGACATTCTGCTGCATCACCCCTATGAAACCTTCGATCTGGTGATCCGGTTTCTGGAACAGGCGGCGCGCGACCCGGACGTTCTGGCGATCAAGCAGACGCTGTATCGCACCTCTTGGGACAGCCCCATCGTGTCGGCCTTGTGCGAGGCGGCCGAGGCGGGCAAGTCGGTGACGGCGCTGGTGGAGTTGAAAGCGCGGTTTGACGAGGCCGCCAATATCCGCCAATCGCGCCGTCTGGAACGGTCTGGCGCGCATGTGGTGTACGGGTTCATCCACTACAAAACCCACGCGAAAATCAGCACAGTGGTGCGGCGTGAGGGTGAAAATCTGGTGACGTATACCCATTACGGCACCGGCAATTACCATCCGATCACCGCCAAGATTTACACCGACCTGTCGTTCTTCACCTGCGACGCCGCCTTGGGGCGCGATGCGACCAAGGTGTTCAACTATCTGTCGGGCTATGTGCAGCCGCAGGGGTTGGAGAATCTGGCGATTTCGCCGATCACTCTGAAGCCGCGGTTGCTGGAACTGATTGCGACGGAGGCGGAACACGCCCGCGCCGGGCGGCCTGCGGAAATCTGGGCCAAGATCAACAGCTTGATCGAACCCGATTTGATCGACGCGCTTTATGTGGCGTCTCAGGCGGGGGTGCAGATCAGCCTTGTGGTGCGCGGGATTTGCGGTGTGCGTCCGGGGGTCAAGGGGCTGTCCGAGAACATCCGGGTGAAATCCATCGTCGGACGGTTTCTGGAGCATTCGCGGATTGCCTGTTTCGGATCGGGTCACGGGTTGCCATCGCAAAAGGCGCGGGTGTTCATCTCCTCCGCCGACTGGATGGGTCGCAATCTGACGCGGCGGGTGGAAACGCTGATCGAGATCAACAACGACACCGTCAAAGCGCAGATTGTGGGGCAGATCATGGCCGCTAATCTGGCCGACGAAGAACAAAGCTGGATCCTGCGCCCCGACGGCACCTATCACCGCGACCTTTCGCCTCTGGACGGCCACGCCTTCAACTGCCACCGCTTCTTTATGGAGAATCCGTCGCTTTCGGGGCGGGGCACCGCCGGGGCGAAGGATGTGCCAAAACTTGCCTGACCTGACGGGAAACATCATGTCTGACGCTGACACAGAAGAAGACCACGGCCCCTTTGGCCGCCCGTTGTTTGACGATCCGTCAGCGCGGGCGTTGTCGCGGGTGGGGGTGGTCGATGTGGGATCGAACTCTGTTCGCATGGTGGTGTTTGACGGTGCGGCGCGCAGCCCGGCCTATTTCTACAACGAAAAGATCATGTGCGGGCTTGGCAAGGGGCTGGCCGAAACCGGGATGCTGAATCCCTCGGGTCGGGTGCGCGCGCTGGCGGCATTGAAGCGGTTTTCGTTGCTGGCCAAGGGCATGGGTATTGAAACCATGTCGATCGTCGCCACTGCCGCCACGCGTGATGCCAAGGATGGCCCTGCGTTTCAGGCCGAGGTGCTGGAAAAAACGGGACTGAAGCTGCACGTCATCGACGGCGGCGAAGAGGCGCGGCTTTCGGCCCAAGGGGTGCTTTTGGGCTGGCCCGAGGCGAAGGGGATTGTCTGCGACATTGGCGGCAACTCGATGGAGATGGCGCGGATCGGCGGCGGCAAGGTCGGCAAACGGGTGTCCACGCAACTGGGTCCGTTCCGGTTGCAGCAAATTGAAGGTGGCCCGCAAAAGCGCATCGCCCATATTGGCCGCATCCTGAAAGACTGTCAGGCCGAGTTGAAATCGGAAGGTGAGCGGATCTATCTGGTTGGCGGCAGCTGGCGGGTGATCGCGCGGCTGGATATGGAGCGGCGGAATTACCCGCTGACCGTGCTGCACGAATACCGCATGACCACGAAGAACCTGCTCGACACGCTCGATTGGCTGGCAACGGCGGATCTGGCGGTTTTGCGCGGGCGGACTGGAACCTCGCCGGAACGGATGGAACTGGTGCCTTTGGCCTGCGAAGTGCTGCGCGAGATTGTGCGGATTTTCAAGCCGTCCGAGATTGATGTGTCAGCCTATGGCATTCGCGAAGGCCTGCTTTATGAGCAGATGCCCGAACGCCTGCGCGCCCGCGATCCGTTGATCGAAGCGGCACGGATGGCCGAAAAAACCTCGTCCCGGATACCGGGTTTTGGCAAGAAGCTGTATGAGTTTCTGGAGCCACTGTTCCCGAATGCAACCGAAGAACGCGTGCGCCTGATCAAAGCCGCCTGCCTGTTGCACGACACCACATGGCGTGCGCATCCCGATTTCCGCGCCGAAGCCTGTTTTGACAGTGCCACCCGCGCCAATCTTGGGGGCCTGGATCATCCGGGGCGGGTGTTTTTGGGACTGGCGTTGCTGCACCGCTACAAGAACTCGCGCGCAGGGTCGCGGTTGGAGCCGATGTTCCGCCTGCTGACAGAGGATGAGATTCAAGAGGCTGAAGTCCTTGGCAAAGCGATGCGGTTTGGCGCGATGTTTGCGGTGGGCGATCCGGCGCGGGCCGGGCGTCTGATGTGGACGCCGAAGAAACGTCTGCTGGAACTGGTGCTGACAGAGGAAGGCCGTGGCCTGTTGGGTGAGGTGTCTTCGGCCCGCTTTGCCGCCTTGGCGCAGGCGATGAAGGCCACCACCAAGATCAGCGACGCCGTCTGATGCTGGTCTTTGACCATCTTGCGGTCGCAGCGGCAACCTTGGCCGAAGGGGTCGCTTGGGTCGAGGACGCCTTGGGTGTGGCGTTGTCGGGTGGCGGCGCGCATCCGCATATGGGCACGCACAATCGGCTGCTGGGCTTGGGTGATCTGTATCTTGAGGTGATCGCGATTGATCCTGATGCCCCGCCCCCCGTCTGGCCGCGCTGGTTTGATCTGGACAATTTCGCAGGGCCGCCAAGGCTGACCAACTGGGTGGCGCGCTGTGACGATCTGTCGGTAGAAGTGGCGCGCAGCCCGGCAGCAGTGGGGGTTCCGGTGGCCTTGAAGCGCGGCGATTACGCTTGGGAAATGGCGGTGCCGGGCGATGGCAAACTGCCTTACAACGGCGGATTTCCAGCTTTGATTCAATGGCATGGCAGCCTGCATCCGGCGCAAACCTTGCCCGACATGGGGATGCGGCTGCGCCAGTTGGAAATCGCCCATCCCGAGGCGGTCGGTCTGCGCACGGCGCTGATGGGCAGGCTGACAGACCCAAGGGTTGTGATCATCGAAGGCCCGCTGGCGATGCAGGCCAGCTTTGACACCCCGCATGGACTGCGGATACTGGCATGATCCGCGCTGCCACGCCCGAAGACATTCCGGCGATTGCCGCCATCATCAACCATGTGATCCGCGACACCACCATCACGTTCAACGCGGTCGAAAAATCCGAGGCCGAGGTGCTGGCGATGCTGCACGACCGCCGCGCCTTGGGGTTTGAGATATTTGTGGCGGATGAAGATGGGATCGTGGGTTACGCCACCTATGCGCAGTTTCGCGCGGGCGTGGGCTATGCACGCACGATGGAACATTCGGTTGCCCTTGCTGAGGCGGGGCAGGGCCGCGGGCTGGGCCGCGCCCTGATGCAGGCGGTGGAGGACCATGCGCGCCTGGGTGGAGCACATGTCATGGTGGGCGCGATCACTGGAGACAATTTGAAAAGCGTCCGCTTTCACCAGGCGCTGGGTTATGACCTGGTGGGAACCATGCCCGACGCCGGTTTCAAATTCGGCACATATTACGACCTTTTGCTGATGCAGAAATTCCTGTCCTGACACTGTCGCTGCCGCGCGCTATGCTATGTCCATGTCGCTTTGGTCCCGCATCTCTGACGCTTTGGCAGCACTGACCTCTGGTCAGGGGTTGGCGGCTGTGTTCGATGCGCTGGGCCGCGCCGAAACCCCCGAGCGATCGGTCGGCTTTACCATTGCGGTGATTGCCTTGGGGGCCAAGATGGCCAAGGCGGATGGGGCGGTTACGCGCGACGAGGTGCAGGTGTTCCGCAGCATTTTCCAGATCCCGGATGAGGAGATGGCCGCTG
>JBIHZO010000527.1:0-2585 GCA_044231405.1 Cypionkella sp.
GTACACCAGCACGGCCCCCACCGCCCGCTTTTCGGCGCGGGTGTGAATGGCATAGGCACTTTTGATCAGTTGCACTGAGTCAAGGCACAGATAGGATTCGTGCCCCCGCACCAGTTCATCGCGCAGCTTGGTGAAGCCGGGCAGCTTTTCGCCCCAAACCGGACGATCCACCACCTCGGCAAAACCGTTGGCCTTCATCGGTCGGAAGGGTTCAAAACGACGCGCTTCAATCCCGATCAGGGTGGTGTGGGTTTCAATCCCGACATCCAGCCACGGATGCCGCCCTTCGGACCAAGGAAACCGCATTTCGGCTTCCAAGGTCACCGAGACCACCTGCCCCGCAGGCACACCCGGCAAAGGCGGCAAATCTGCGGCCCGGTTCAGAAACCAGCCAAAGGCGTTGGCAGTCAAGGCCGCCGAGGATTCCGGCCCATCGAACTTGGCCGAACGGATCTCATGCCCCGGAGAGCGTTTCAGGCATTCCATGATCCCTTCAACGGGCAGGTCAGGCAGGAAATCGGGCATCACAGGCTCCATCTTCGAAAGAAAAAGGCCGCCCCCAAGGAGCGGCCCCATAGCGTGATCGGAAGTCCCGATTACATCTCGTCCAAAGCTTCGACGAACTTCTGCAAGTCCTCTTTCGAGACTTCCTTGTCGGTCACATTGGCGCCGGCCACGATGTGATCGACAACCTTGTCTTCAAAGATCGGCGCGCGAAGCTGCTGTTGCATTTGCGGATTCTTTTGAACGAATTCAAAATACTGACGCTCTTGCCCCGGATACTGACGCGCTTGCGCCAGAACTGCCTGGGTCATCTCGGCATCCGACACCGTCACTTCGGCCTTGCGGCCCACTTCGGCCAGAACCAGCCCCAAGCGCACGCGACGCTCTGCCAGTTTCTTGTGCTCATCCGTGGTTTCGACCGAACCGTGGTTGTGATCATGCACTTCCGGATTTTCTTCGTGCCACAGCTGGTGCGCGATTTGCGACGCCTCTGCATCCACCAAGGCCGCCGGCAGGTCAAACTTGACCAGATCGTCCAACTGATCCAGCAAAGCCCGCTTCAACACAGCGCGCGCAGCACCTTTGTACTCGGCCTCAAGGCGTTCCGCGATCTGGCCCTTCAGGGCAGACAGATCCTCGGCACCGTATTTCTTGGCCAGTTCGTCGTCCATCTCGGCGGTGACGGCTTCGCGGATCGACTTGATCGACACCGCGAACACAGCAGCCTTGCCAGCCAGATGCGCAGCGCCGTAGTTTTCCGGGAAGGTTACGTTCACCGAAACCGGCTTGCCGACCTTGCCGCCAACCAGCTGCTCTTCAAAGCCCGGAATGAACGAGTTCGACCCCAGAACCAGCGGATAATCCTCGCCAGCGCCGCCTTCGAATTCGACGCCATCCACCGACCCCTTGAAGTCGATCACAACCTGATGGCCGTTGCGGGCCTTCTTGATTTCGGCATTGTCGACATAGGTCTGAGCGGTGGCGGCCAGATTGGTCAGCGCTTCTGCCACCGAAGCCTCATCCGCCTTCACCGACAAGCGGTCCAGCGTGATTTTCGAAGTGTCCAGTTCCGGAATCGGCGGAAGGGCCTCGTAGGCCATCTCGACCACGACGTCCTGACCTTCTTTCCAAGTCTCGCCGCCCACCATTTTCACGTCGGGCTGCAAAGCCGGACGGTCGCCCGTGGCCTCAAAATGCAACTTCATGGCGCCGTCGATGGCGTCTTGCATGGCATCGCCCATCAGACGCTGACCGAACTGCTTTTTCAGGATCGCCAGCGGCACTTTGCCCTTGCGAAAGCCTTTGATTTCAACGTCAGGCTGCGCTTCAAGAAGCTTTTCCTGAACTTTTGCCTCCAGCTCGGCGGCCGTCACCGTGATGGTGTAGGCGCGCTTCAAGCCGTCTTTCAGGGTTTCGGTGACCTGCATATCTTCGTCCTTCTCATCACTCTTTGGTGCGGGTAGAGGGACTTGAACCCCCACGCCTTGCGGCGCCAGAACCTAAATCTGGTGCGTCTGCCAATTTCGCCATACCCGCATATGTCAACAAGGCGCTTTCCGGCCGCATGCCGGACTGCACCTTGATTTCCGCGTCCTTCTAACAAAGCCCCGCGAGGGAAGCGAGAGGAAAAAGTAACAGAGCCGTAAAGGCCAAAATCCCCCTAAAAGTCGCTCCTTTAACGCATTCTTGCCACAGTCGGGCGCAAAAAGGGGGCACGCGAAGCCAAGGATATCAGATGACACAGACCATGGTTGCCCTCAAAACCGCCGATATCGCAACTTTGGATCATGGCATCGCGTTTGGCACAGCCGTTTTGATGCTGGACGGCGAAATACCGGTTGAATATCTAACCCCGGGTGATCGCATCCTGACCCGCTCTGGCGCGCGTCGGCTGCGCGCTGTTGAGGTGACGGTTGTGCGCAATGCCCGAGTGATCCGCATCTCAGCGGGCACTTTGGGCGTTGACCGCCCGGGTGACGACATGATCGTGTCCCCCGACCAGCCCATCCTGATCCGCGACTGGCGTGCGAAGGCGCTGTATGGCGCCGCGACTGCCATGGTTCCAGCCGCAAGACTGGCCG
>JBIHZO010000526.1:0-2585 GCA_044231405.1 Cypionkella sp.
TCAGGCGCGGGTCGAGGGCGCTCAGGCAGTTCTGGAACAGGCCGACAAGGAGCTGGACCTGCTGCAAAACATGTACGAGCAGGAAATCGCCCCCCTGATCGAAGTCACCCGTGCCCGCAAAGCCCACAGCGACGCTGCAAATCGACTGTCAGAGGCGGTCACCACGACCGAACTGGAGCGCGCCACCGATTACTCCAAGACCCAAGGTGAGCTTGCCAGCCTGCGCCAAAAGCTTAAGCTGGCCGAAGACCAGTTGGCCCGCACCATTCTGGTGGCCCCAATGCGCGGCGTGGTGAACAAGCTGTCGGTCACGACCATCGGCGGCGTTGTGCGGTCGGGTGAAGAAATTCTGCAGATCATCCCGCTGGACGAAGAGCTTTTCATTGAGGCCAAAGTCAAGCCGCGCGATATCGCCTCGGTCCGGCAAGGGCAGGACGCCGTGATCAAACTGTCTGCCTATGACTACACGATTTACGGCTCCCTGAAGGCCAAAGTGACCTTCATTTCCGCCGATACGTTCAAGGATGAACGCGCCCGCACGCCGGATGGCGATCCGCATTACAAGGTCACGCTTCGGGTGGATCGCAGCCATTTGAACAACCGCCAGCAGAATCTGGAAATCCGCCCGGGCATGCAGGCCGAGGTCGAACTACAGACCGGAGGTAAAACCATCCTGACCTATCTGACGAAGCCCTTGTATAAAAGCAACGAGGCCTTCCGCGAACGTTGAGCACGGCACACTCGACCGGAGTTTGCTGTCATTGTTCAAGGATACGCCGCAGGGGAAGCCTTGGAGACCTTCGCAATAGGGCTTGGGCAGGCATATGCGCGGCAAACAAGGTGCTTGGTATGACACCCAATCTTGCTGCGCCCAACAGGAAATTCTCGGCATTCCTGCGGTGCTGCCGTGAATGCAAGCGCGCGACGTCAGCCTAGGCGGCGGCTGCCGGATCTTGAGGCGCAGGCGGCGCTGTCGGTGGATGAGTTCCTTCGGTCCTTGGGCATTGAAAACCTTCGCGGGTTTGGGGCGACCGAAGGCCTGTTCCTGAACATCCTGACCGCCTGTGAATACATCGGCCTGCTTTGTAAGGCCCGCATCGACCGCGACCGCCCGAATGTGGTGGCACCGCGCCTGCAACCTTTGCTGGCTGTGTCCGCGGATGACAGCTGTCCCTCCAACCATTCGCTCCAATACCGTTCGATCACTTTTGCTTTCGACATCATTCTACCGGAACAAACTGCAACGGATGAACTGGCGCGGGTGGCGCGCAGTGTAGCCGAAAACTGCGAACCGGCGGGGCTGCATCTTCCCTCTGACACCGAGGCGGGCAAGTAATTGGCCCGGCGGTTCGCCCCCCTATCTGCGCGGTGCTTTTGGCGCGGCCTTTCTGGCCGCCCAAGGCGAACGGTATTGAAAAGGCGGGATGTTTGATATGGCACAATCATGACTCCACCCCGATTCGATTGGCTTTGGCATCTTGCCGCGCTGAATGTGGTCAAGGTTGATTTCGGCCCGATCCCCGGCGTTTTGCCTGCACAAGACCAGACGGCTGCGCGTTCGCAGCCAGCCCCGGCCATCAGTTCGACGGTCTGGGGTCCTATTCCAAAGACTGGGCAAGCCTACACCACCGCCGCGCGGATCGTCATTGGGGTCAGCCGTGCGCTCCCAATCTGACCGGCCGGATTGACGTGGCTGGGTCAATTGATCTCAGCAGCCACCGGTACGGTGCTCGGACCGAGAAGGTGCTGCCCGGGACCTCATCGGCCACGCGCGAAGAAAAGTGGCGCTTCTTTGGTGGACCTTCCAACGGCACACTTGGGTCATGGCACCTTGAGTTGCACGAGTTGGAGTATCTGAAGGCGACAGTCGCTGAACAGCGGACCTCATGCGCGGTGGTGCGAAGGATGACTGATGCCGAAGAAAACTTTGCCGCGTACGGCACGGCCTGCGCCGGGCTGATCATGGGGGAAGCGGCGTTGGTGAGGGCAAGTGGTTCTGTGGCAATGACAGTCATGGATGCCAAGACCCATCCGAACGTCAACCTTCTGCCCTACTTCGGCGTTGATCCCCATTCAAAACTGATCTCGATTCGCACTTCGCCTGAAGCTGATCCTGACCAGTTCATGGCGGCCTTCCTCTATGCGTGGTCCTGTAATCTTGATGTCATTGTATGCCGCGCGGGCTGCCCGACCCAACATGCGCGCCTTTGCAGCGGAAGAATGACCTGATGGCCGATCTGGAAACTTGGCGCGGACGCTAGGCAGCCGATCTTTGTGCGCAGCTTGGGGCCATGGAACCGGCCCAGCCAGACGAGGGCTCTGCGCATCAAGGGCACCTGCCCGACCGTCCGCAGAAGGTTCTGCAGCACCTGACCGTGACAATCTCGCGCCATATTCCAGTCATCTGTGCCGCCGGGAATGATGGCGAAAGCCAGATGATCTCCCTCGCGCGGATTGCTGATGGCGACAACGGCATCATCGCGGTCGGTGCCGTCACCGCTGAAGGGTTTCGCTCCGCCTATTCAAACAATGGCGATGACCTGACGGTGGTGGCACCTTCAGACGGCACGAGGTGTACAATCGTC
>JBIHZO010000528.1:0-2577 GCA_044231405.1 Cypionkella sp.
TGGCTGCGAAAGCCAATGTAAAGCGGGGCGATTGCGAGAATGGCCAGCAACGCCAGCAGGGTCAAGGCAAGGCTCATCTGGACACCTCTTCGGTGGGTGGGATTGGGCGGGGACGGTAAGCGGCGCCTTTGAGACGCAGTTTCAACGCCTGCCAGAAGATCAGCACCAGCACCCGGCGCGAGCCGAAGGGGCGTCGCAGCGCGGCGCGCAGGATGGCAGCATTGGTCAGGCGGGTGCGCTTGCCAGTGAGGGTGGCGATGACGCCACCTTTTCCGGCCGAAAAGTCGATCCAGATGCCGATGCGGTCGGGACGGATGTCGAACCGGAAATCATAAGCGCCCTCAACGGGCTGGAAGGGCGAGACGTGGAAGATTTTCTGCGCTGACAGGTGATCTTCGGCGGTGATGGGGCCAAGGTCAGGGCGGTGGCACAGGTAGGAATGGCGATCTCCAAAGGTGTTCGACACTTCAGCCACCACCACCCGCAGAGCGCCTGTCGCATCATGGCAAAGCCAGAACGATACCGGGTTGAAGACATGTCCCAGCACGCGCGGTTGCGCCAGCAATTCGACCCGCTCCGCGCCCGGCAAGCCATGCGCGGCCAGCACTGCGCGCAGCCAGACCACGCCCTGCCC
Organism: Cypionkella sp.; assembly: GCA_044231405.1. Classification (GTDB taxonomy): domain Bacteria; phylum Pseudomonadota; class Alphaproteobacteria; order Rhodobacterales; family Rhodobacteraceae; genus Cypionkella. Next base: position 635 of record JBIHZO010000528.1, read on the forward strand.
GATTTTGGGCGCGCCACCGTGATCGGCATCTTGAACCGACGTCAGGTTGGCGCGGTTGTGGGAAAACAGCGTCGGGCCCTGCACGTCATCCGGGTTCAACAGGACATAATCCACGCCGTAGTGAAAACGGTTTTCAATCTCGCCTTTGCGGCCATGAAAGGTCTGGCCCCTGATGTATTCAACCCCGCTCATGCAGAGACCCGTTGCGTGGCCATGGCCTGCACCACATCGACGGCACTGGCGAAACCATCTTCGTGGAAACCGTTTTTCATCCATGCTCCGCAATACCAAGTGTTGCGCGCCCCGTTCATTGCCCGGACCTGATCCTGCGCCGCCATTGCTTTCAGGTCATAGACCGGGTGGCGGAACGTCACCGTGTCATAGATCAACTCTGCGCGGATCGGGCGGTTGGAGTTCAGCGTGACGAAAAGCGGGTCGTCCTCGGGGATCGGTTGCAGCGAGTTCATCCAGTAAGTCAGGTCGATCTTCTCAGGCCGTGGGCCTGCGGGTTCGGCGTAGACCCAGGATGCCCAGCACTTGCGTCGCACGGGCATCAGGGAGGTGTCAGAGTGCAGAACGGCGGTGTTGGGTTGATAGCGCACCGCGCCCAAAGTCGCGGTTTCTTCGGGTGACGGGTCAGACAGCAGCGCCAACGAGTCGTCGGAATGGGTGGCCATGACCACGTCATCGAACCCTTCCCACTCTGCGCCTTGCGCACGGATGAAGACACCATCCGCCTCACGCCGAATGCCCGCGATGGGGGTGTGCAGCCGAAGCTCGACGCCTTGGCGGACCAGTTCAGCCCCCAGGCGGCGAACATATTCAATGGAGCCGCCTTGCACCGTGTACCACTGATGCTGCCCCGAAAGCTGCATCAGGGCGTGGTTCTTGAAGAACCGGATCAGCGCCTGCGCCGGGAAGTCAAGGATGCCGTGGCTTGGGGTGGACCAGATCGCACCGGAAAGCGGCAGGATGTAATAGTCGCGGAAATAGGGGCCGGTGTGCAGGGCGTCCAGCAATCCGCCGATGGTCATGCCGGGGCGCATGGCGGCCTCGGCGTGTTTGTTGAAATGCAGAATGTCGCGGCACATGCGCAGAAAGGCGGGCGAGATCAGGTTGCGACGCTGGGCGAACAGCGAGTCGAATGATTTCAGCGCGTATTCGAATTCCCCGCCCCGGATCGACGCGCCAAAGCTCATGTCGCTTTTTGTGGTTGGGACGTTCAGTTTCTTGAACAGCGCCAGAAGATGCGGATAGTTGACGTCATTGAAGACGATGAAGCCCGTGTCCACCGGCTGGTCCCCGCGCTTGCCTGCCAGCACGGTGCGGGCATGGCCGCCAAGACGGTTCTCGGCCTCAAAGAGCACCACGGCATTGTCGGCGGCCAGAAGATGGGCGGCGGCCATGCCGGAAATGCCTGCACCGATGACGGCGATACGGCGGACGGGGCGGCCAAAGGTTTCAAATGGCATTCGGTTTCCTGAACTTCTTTCAATGTTTACGCGGCACCCACCGCCCTAGATCAGTCTTGAGACGGTTTGGCGATTGTTTTCGCAAATATCCGCCGACGCAGTGATCCGAACGCCGCAAGGTGCCGTATCTGTGGTATGATGCTTGACGCGCCAACCCTTCCACCGCTTTATGGCCTCGCCGGTCTGCCCCCGATGTTTCGGGGCGCAGCGTCCGGTATTTACGGCAACAAACGGACGCAGGGTTTGAGCAACGGCACAGCAGACAATAAGGTTGAGGTAGACTGGGCAGCGCTTATGCTGGCGGTGCGCGACCGTCAGGACAAGGCAGCTTTTTCGCAGCTTTTCCGGCACTTCGGCCCGCGCATCAAGGCGTTCCTGATGAAATCCGGAACCGATGCGGCCTTGGCTGAGGAATGCGCACAGGATGTGATGGCGACGCTTTGGCAAAAGGCGCATCTCTTCGACGCCAGT
>JBIHZO010000529.1:0-2574 GCA_044231405.1 Cypionkella sp.
GGAACGCCTGTCTGCTGTCACCGCCGCCCTGCAACTGCGCGCAGCGGGGCTGCCCTGCCCGGTGGTCAGTGTCGGGTCCACCCCCACCGCGACGCATGGCCTGTCGTGGCAAGGGCTGACTGAAATGCGCTGTGGTGTCTATATGTTTGGCGATGTGTTCCAGTCGGAAATCGGCTCGCACAAGTTGGATGATATTGCGGTTTCGGTGCTGGCGACGGTGATCGGCCACCGCCCCGATATGAACAGCGCGCTGATTGATGCGGGCGGGTTGGCGCTGTCGAAAGACCGCAGCACCGGTGCGCCGGGTCTGGCGGAAGACATCGGCTTTGGCATGATCATGTCGGAAGATTGCAGCCGCCGCATCGGGTCGGTGCGGGTCGGACATGTCTATCAGGAACACGGCATGCTGACCGCTGACGGCCCGTTCCCGTTTGATCACCTGCCGATCGGATCGCGGGTGCGGGTGTTGCCGAACCACGCCTGCATGACCGCCGCGATGTATGACGGCTATCGGGTGGTGGATGCGGGAGCGGGGCCAGTGGTGGATCTGTGGTCGCGGATCAACGGCTGGTAAGGCGGCGGAAATGAAACAGCCTGCCGGGTGATCCCCGGCAGGCTGCTTCCTGTGCTGCCGCGTGCTTACAGCCGCGCGCCGTTTTCCACATCAAACAGATTAATCTTGTCGGCGGGGAAATCCAGCCGGATGGTTTGCCCCGGCTTGAATTCATGTCGTTCGGCAAAGATCGCGCAGAACGGCGTGCCTGCCAGCTTGGTGTAAACCTGAATATTCGCCCCGGTGGGTTCCACCACCTCGACCTGAACCGCGACGCCTGCATCGCCCTTGGCCAAGGCACAATGTTCGGGCCGCACGCCGAAAACCACCTTTTGCCCTGCCACGCCCGAGCCCATGTTCGGTACCGCCAAACGCACGCCTCCCGGCAATTCGACAAACGCCCCGCCCGCATCGCGGCCCAGCACTCCTTCGATGAAGTTCATCGACGGCGAGCCGATGAAGCCCGCCACAAACAAATTGGCCGGGGTGTCATACAGTTCCAGCGGGCTGCCGATCTGTTCGATCTTGCCGCCGTTCATGACGACGATCCGGTCGGCCATCGTCATGGCTTCGATCTGGTCATGCGTGACATAGACCGATGTGGTCTGCAGCCGCTGATGCAGCGCCTTGATTTCTGTTCGCATCACCACCCGCAGCTTGGCGTCCAGGTTCGACAACGGCTCGTCAAACAGGAACACCTGCGGATCGCGCACCAACGCGCGGCCCATCGCCACCCGCTGCCGCTGCCCGCCCGACAACTGCCGTGGTGATCGGTCGAGGAATTTGCCAAGGTTCAATATCTCGGCGGCCTCACGCACCTTGCGGTCGATCACCTCTTTCGCCTGCCGCCGCAGCCGCAGGCTGAAGCTCATGTTTTCGTAAACCGACATATGCGGGTAAAGCGCATAGTTTTGGAACACCATGGCGATATCGCGCGATTTGGCTGGCACATCGTTGACCACTTTGTCGCCGATGATGATATCGCCGGAAGACACGCTTTCCAGCCCGGCAATCATCCGCAACAAGGTGGATTTGCCGCAGCCCGACGGGCCAACCAAGACGACAAATTCGCGGTCGCGGATTTCCAGATCGACGCCGTGCAGCACCTGCATGGCCCCGTATCTTTTCTTCACATCGCGGATGGTGACAGACGACATTTCTATTCCCCGTAATTCTGGCGGATCATTTCACCGCCCCAAGTGCCATGCCGCGGATCAGATAGCGTTGCAGCCACGAGAACACGATTGCCACCGGCACCGTGGCCAGCACAGTGCCTGCCATCACATGATGCCATTCCACCTGATAGCGCCCGGCCACTTGGGCATATATCTGCACCGGCAGCGTGAAATCGTCGGAAGACCGCATCATTGTCAGCGCCAGCACGAATTCGTTCCAACTGTTGATGAAGGTGAAGATCGCCGTCACCACCATCGCCGGCACCGCCAGCGGCAGGAATATCCGCAGCAGGCTGGTCAGGTGGCTGGCACCATCCATCCAGGCGGCTTCCTCCAGATCGCGCGGGATCGAGTTGAAATAGCTTTGCAGCATCCAGATGGTGAAGGCGAGGTTGAAGGCGGCATAAGTGATCACCAGCGAGTTCAGATCATTCACCAGCCCCAACATCATCATCAGCCGGAACAGCCCCAGCACCAGCACGATGGGCGACATCATCTGCGTCATCAGCAGAAAGATCCGGTATGCACCCTTGCCCGCAAAGCGATAGCGCGACATCGCATAGGCCGATGGGATCGCCAGCACCAAGGCCAGCGCGGTGGCGGTGACGCTGACATAAAGGCTATTCATCAAAGCGCCGCCGAAGTTGGTTTTGACCCACATCTCGCTGAAGTTTTCCCAGCGGAATTCGCTGAAGCCCCAGGTCGGCGGGTAGACGAACAGCTCATCCCGCGGGCGGACGGCGGTAACGAACATCACCGCAAAGGGAAAGATGTTGACCACCGCCAAGGGCAGCAGCAAGACCCAATAGAAAATGCTTTTGCGCAGCTTAGTGTTCATCATCAACC
>JBIHZO010000004.1:0-25331 GCA_044231405.1 Cypionkella sp.
CCGGCCCCCGGAGGGCCAGCAAGGGCGGTCAGAAACCGCCCTTGCACAGGGGCTTTTGCCCGAATCAGATCGGCCAGTTCAACGGGCGTCATGCTTGCTCGGTCACGCCTTCGGGCAGCTTTGCCCCAGTCATGAAAGCCACCGCATCCGACATCGAATAGTCCTTCGGGTTGATCTCGCACAGACGGCGGCCCAAGCGGTGGATGTGAATTCTATCAGCGACTTCAAACACATGCGGCATGTTGTGGCTGATCAGGATGATCGGGATGCCGCGGGCGCGGACGTCGCGGATCAGTTCCAGCACCCGGCGGCTTTCCTTGACGCCAAGTGCCGCGGTGGGTTCATCCAGGATCACCACGCGCGACCCAAAGGCCGCCGCGCGCGCCACAGCCACGCCCTGACGCTGACCACCGGACAGGGTTTCCACGGTCTGGTGGATGTTCTGAATGGTCATCAGCCCCAGTTCCGACAATTTGTCGCGGGCAAATTGCTCCATCCGCGGGCGGTCCATCTGGCGCAGCACCGTCCCCATGAAACCGGGCTTGCGCCATTCGCGGCCCAGAAACATATTGTCCGCAATCGACAGCGCCGGCGACATCGCAAGATTCTGATAAACCGTCTCGATCCCCTCGGCGCGGGCATCTTCTGGCCCCCGGAAGTTGACCACACGGCCATCCAGCTCGATGGTGCCGTGGTCGGGGGTGACGGCCCCCGACAGCGCTTTGATCAGCGTGGATTTGCCCGCACCGTTGTCACCGATCACGGCCACGATCTCGCCCGCGTTCAGGTCAAAATCTGCACCGTTCATGGCGACAACGGTGCCGTAACGCTTCATCAACCCGCGCGCGCGCAGAATGGGTTTACCAGTCGTCATTGCGAAGCCCTCCGCAGCCATTGGTCCAGTGCAACGGCGATGATCACAAGGCACCCTGCCGCGAACATCTGCCAGTAATCGTCCACCCCGGCCAAGGACAGGCCAGTGTTGAACACCCCCACGATAAACGCCCCCAGAACCGACCCGACAATCGAGCCACGCCCGCCAAACAACGAGGTGCCACCGATCACCACAGCGGTGATGGAGCCAAGGTTCACCGTATCAAAGGCGATCGGCGACACCGACCCCACCCGACCAATCGCGATCCACGCCGCAAAGCCACAGATCAGACCGGCCACGGCGTAAACCGAGATCAAGGTGCGATCCACGCGGATGCCCGACAGCATGGCCGCATCCGGGTCATCACCAATCGCATGCACATGACGGCCCCAGGCGGTTTGGTTCAACACATACCACAGCACAGCCGCCAGCAATATCAAGGTGATACCGCCATAGGTCAGACTTGCGCCACCATAGTTGATGCCCTTGCCAAACCACAGCAAGGCCGGGGCCTGCGCCTCGATATCCACGTTGCGGATGGATTCGGACCCCGAATACCACAGCTTCAGCGCGTTGAAGATCGACAGCGTCCCCAGCGTCACGATGAAGGGCGGCAGCTTCATCTTGGCGACCAGCACGCCGTTGATGAAGCCCATCAATCCGCCGAAGAACAAGCCAACCAGCACCGCAATGCCCACCGGCAACCCGGTGATCACGGCCAGATTGCCCATGATCAGCGACGACACCACAAGGATGGCACCAACCGACAGGTCAATGCCCGCCGTCAGGATCACCAGCGTCTGCGCCAGCGCAACAAAGCCCGTGACCGTCACCTGTTTCAGCACGGTCGACAGCGCGCCCATGCCCAGAAAACGCGGGGCGATGATGCTGAACGCCATGATCGAGATCAGCAAAACAAGGGCGGGGATCATGGTGGGGTAGCTGCGCAGATAGCCGCGCAACACCGGGATGAAGGATTTGTCGTCCCTTTCAAAGGCCGCGACCGCCGTATCGGCTTTGGTCAGCGTCGCCTCAAAATCGGAAATGGTCTTGGTTGGTGCGTCTTCTACGCTCATCGCTTCGGTTTCCCCCCGGTGATGACCCGAAACCCAATGCGGATTTCGCCTATGAAGAAGGGCGACTGTAAAGCCGCCCTTCTGTTAATCAAGCCACTTTGCAGGGTGGTATCAGCCCCAGCAGAGCTCGGTGCCTTTGGTGCTGTCGATCGACTCGACGCCAGCAGCTGGCTTGTCGGTGACAAGGTTCACGCCGGTGTTGAAGAAGGACAGGCCTTCGGTCGCCGCTGGCTTGGTGCCGTCCTTGGCGAAAGCAGCGATCGCGTCGATGCCCATTGCAGCCATCTTCAGCGGGTACTGCTGCGAGGTGGCGCCGATGACGCCGCCTTTGACCGAAGCGATGCCCGGGCAACCGCCGTCAACCGAAACGATGATCGCTTGGCCTTCTTTGCCAGCGTTCTTCAGGGCCTGATAGGCGCCTTCAGCCGCAGGCTCGTTGATCGTGTAGACCACGTTGATGTCCGGGTCTTTGGCCAGCAGGGTTTCCATCGCGCGCAGACCGCCCTCGGGGTTTGCGTCCGAAGTTTCGTGACCGATCACGCGAGCGTCGGTTTCCGAACCCATCACGGTCAAATCCGGCACTTCGATGCCGAAGCCGACCAGAAAGCCGGTGTCGCGCTGAACGTCAACCGAGATGTTGTCTTTGTTGATGTCGAGCATTGCGATCTTGGCGGTCGCAGCGCCTTCACCCATGGTTGCAGCAGCCCACTGACCGATCAGCAGACCAGCCTGAAAGTTGTCGGTCGCAAAGGTCATGTCCTGTGCTTCGGTATCTGCCAGCGGGGTGTCGAGCGCGATGACCAGGATGCCAGCAGCGCGGGCAGCTTTAAGGGCTGGGCCAACCGAGTCGTTCGACGGGGTCACAAGGATACCCTTGGCGCCGGCAGCAACGCAGTTTTCAATGGCGGTGATCTGCGGAGCAGCGTCGCCGTCTTTTTCGCCAGCGTAGGCCTGGAAGTCCATGCCAGCGGCGGTTGCAGCAGCCTCAGCGCCCTCTTTCATTTTGACGAAGAAGGGGTTGGTGTTGTTTTTGGTGATCAGGCAAGCCAGATCAGCCGCCGAAGCCGAACCTGCGATCAGCGCGATAGCAGCCGCACCGAGCAGAGCTTTGGTGTTGAATTTCATTGGTCGTCCTCCCAAGGAATTGTGGGGTTTGCCCCCGTTCGAAAGTCTTTCGTCCGTGCTGTGTCAGCCCAGCGATGACGTCAATTGACCTGATTCCCTCCCTTGCGTCAAGATAAATAAATCAGAGTGATTTATTATTGACAGAGCCGCGCCCAGCCCGCAGTCTGATGCTTTAGACGGGGTGGGCGCCGCCCTGGAATCGATTGCGGAAGGCCAATACTATCATGCTTATCGGAATTCCCTCACTATTGGGTCCAGACCTGTTGCATGCCCTGCGCGCCATGGGGCATGGGGACGAAATCGCGTTGGTGGATGGCAACTATCCTGCGGCAGAGCATGGCCGCCGGGTGATCCGTGCCGATGGTTTGGACATTGCGGCGGTGCTGACCGCGATTTTGCAGCTGTTGCCGCTTGAGGGCGCGTTTCGGGCCGCGCTGAACAATGACGCCGCCCAGAGCGCCCCGATCCACCACCGGATTGACGCGATTGTGCAGGCCACAACACTTGGCACCCCTGCGACGCCTTTGGCTGGTGAAGCCCTTTATCCACGCATCCGCGCGGCATTCGCGATTGTGGCCACGTCAGAACCGCAGCCTTTTGCCAATGTAATCTTGCGCAAGGGCGTGATCTTGCCGTCCGACCAGCCGCAGGGAACGTGATGCCACAGGGTGCGGAATACCTGATTGACCGAAGCAGCAGCGACGATGTTGGTCTGCGCGGGTCCAATCAGTCAGGCATGCGCGCCCACAACGAGCGATTGGTACTGTCCTTGGTCCGTCAACACGGGGCGCTTGCGAAATCTGATATTGCGCGCATCACCGGGCTGTCGGCACAGACCATTTCAGTGATCATGCGGGCATTGGAGCGCGACGGGTTGTTGCTGCGCGGCGAACCGGTGCGGGGCCGCATCGGTCAACCCTCGGTGCCGATGTCTTTGAACCCCGGGGGCGCGTTCTTTCTGGGGCTGAAGATCGGGCGGCGGTCTGCTGATCTGACCCTGGTCGATTTTCTGGGTCGGGTGCTGGCGACCGAACGACAGGTCTACCGCTATCCCACCCCCAGTGCCGTAGTGACCTTTGTCGCCCGCGCCTTGCCGCTGGTGTCGGCGCATCTGACACCCGCTGCGCGCGACCGGATCAGCGGCATGGGAGTGGCCATGCCGTTTCAGCTGTGGAACTGGGTGCAATCCATCGGCGCACCGCAGGCGGAAATGGATGCCTGGCGCAACCGCGACATTCAGGCAGAACTGGCGACACTGTCGGGCTTGCCCGTCTATGTACAAAATGATGCCACGTCGGCCTGCGGGGCGGAACTGGTGTTCGGCACTGGCGAACGCCCCCGCGATTTCCTTTATTTCTACGTTGGTACCTTTATCGGCGGCGGACTGGTTCTGAACGGACAGTTGTTCTTGGGCCGCACTGGCAACGCGGCGGGCGTGGGGCCGATTCCGGTGCCCGGCCCCGACGGCCGCATGCGGCGGCTGTTCGCGGCGGCGTCTTTGGCGACGCTGGCCGATGCGATGACGGCGGCCGGAGAGAGTCCGGATTTCCTGTGGGAAAGCCCCGATCACTGGAAGGTCAGCGACGCCGTGCTGTCCGCATGGTTGGATGGGGCGGCCGAAGGTCTGGCCTCGGCCATCCTGTCAGCGGCCAGCTTGCTGGAGCTTGAGGCGGTGTTGATTGACGGCTGGATGCCGGTCGCGGTCCGTGCCGAAATCACCCGGCGCACGCAGGCGGCGTTGGGCCGCATGGACATGGCAGGCGTGTCGCCCCCGGTGATCCGCGAAGGCACGGTGGGGGCGCAGGCCCGGTCTTTGGGGGCGGCTGCGATTCCGCTGTCGCAGCGTTATCTGCTGGACCAGAACGCCGCCAGCCGCGACGCCTGACTTCGGTTTTTGGCGCGCTCGGGCGTTTGCGCTTGAAACAATAGGTGGTGTGCTTATCTTGGGGCAAACCCGGCACCGCGTTGGGCCCAAGGCGCAATGCCAAGCGACGACAAGGATTTTCGCCCTTATGAGCCTTGCCTTGATTGCCGCCCTGCCCTTTCTGGGTGCTGTCCTGCCCGGGCTGGCGATTGGCTTTGGCCGCAACGCCTGCGCAGCGGTGACCGGGGCGGTGACGGCGTTGTGTCTGCTGTTGCTGGCCCCTCTGGTGCCTGCGGTGATGACGGGCGAGGTGGTGCAGGCGCAGATCGCCTGGTTGCCTGGCCTTGGCCTGAACGCGCATTTCATGCTGGACGGTCTGGGGCTGCTGTTTGCGCTGCTGATCCTGGGCATCGGCCTGCTGATCATCCTGTACGCCCGGTTCTATCTGGATCCTGCCGACCCGATGGGCCGGTTTTACAGCTATTTGCTGCTGTTCCAAGGCGCGATGCTGGGGATCGTTCTGTCCGACAACATTCTGCTTTTGCTGGTGTTCTGGGAGCTGACCTCGCTGTCGTCCTTCCTTTTGATCGGCTATTGGGCGCACACGGCCGAAGGGCGACAAGGCGCGCGGATGGCCTTGGCGATCACGGGCGGCGGCGGGCTTGCGCTGATGGCAGGACTGCTGATCTTGGGGCAGATCGCGGGCAGCCATGATCTGTCGGAGATCCTGACACGCGCCGAGGTGGTGCAGGCCGATCCGTTGTACCTGCCAATGCTGGTGCTGATCTTGCTGGGGGCTTTTGCCAAATCGGCGCAGTTGCCGTTCCAGTTCTGGTTGCCGCATGCGATGGCCGCACCGACGCCGGTTTCGGCCTATCTGCATTCCGCGACCATGGTGAAAGCGGGCCTTTTCCTGATGGCGCGGCTGTGGCCGGTTTTGGCAGGGACCGACATCTGGTTCGACATTGTCGCCACAACCGGGTTGGCCACCATGGTCTTTGCCGCCGCCGTGGCGCTGTTCAAGACCGATCTGAAGGCGATCCTGGCCTATTCCACCGTCAGCCATCTGGGGCTGATCACCTTCCTTCTGGGCCTTGGCACGCCCGAGGGGGCGCAGGCGGCCATGCTGCACATCCTGTGCCATGCCAGCTTCAAGGCTGCGCTGTTCATGGGGGTGGGGATTGTCGACCACGCCGCCCACACCCGTGATATCGGGCGTTTGGGCGGCTTGCGGTATCTGATGCCGGTGACATTCGGGCTGATGGTGGTGGCCGGGTTGTCGATGGCCGGGGTGCCACCGCTGAACGGGTTTCTGTCGAAGGAAATGATGCTGGAAGAGGCGGCGCATACCGGGCTTTGGGTGCAGATCATGGCGACGGTTGGCGCGGCCCTGTCGGTGGCCTACACGCTGCGGCTGTTGGTGGCGGCGTTTGGCGGGCCGGTACGAGACGACTACCCGGCGCATCCGCATGATCCGGGGCCGGGGCTGTGGGCGGCACCGGCGGTTCTGGTTGCGGTGGTGGTCGCTTCGGGCGCAGCGCCGATGCTGATGCTGGCCGGTTTGGTCGACGTGGCGACGGCGGCGGTGACGGGCGCGCCTCGACATATTCATCTGGCGCTGTGGCATGGGGTGGCAAGTCCAGCCCTGTGGATGTCGGTTGCGGCCTTTGGCGGTGGTTTTATGTTGCTGGGCATGCATCCCCGCCTTGCAACGTGGCAGCTGCCCTTGCCCGACGGCAAGCGTGTCTTTGATGGCGTGATGGCGGCGGCAGTTGACGCGGCACGGCGGTTCAGCGACACCCTGCACGATGGTGCCTTCACCCGATTTGCAGCGATAGCGATTGTGGCGATTGTGGCGGCCTGTCTTTATGCTTTCACCGGGGGCAGCCACAGCCCCGGCACCCGCTCCGCAACAGTCATCGAATTTGCCCCGGCGCTGGCTTGGGCGGTGATGATGGCCGCGATGGCCGGAGCGGTGGTTTTGCACCGCAACCGCGTGCTGGCACTGTTGCTGCTGGGCGTGGTCGGGCTGATCCTGTCGGCAGGGTTTGCCTATCTCTCCGCCCCCGATCTGGCGCTGACCCAGATTGCGGTCGAGGTGGTGACGATCGTGCTGATGCTGCTGGGCCTGAACTTCTTGCCCAAAACCACCCCCAGCGAAAGTGGGGCGCTGCGGCGCATGCGCGATGGCGCGGTGGCGGCCATTGCGGGGATTGGTGCCGCGGCGCTGGCCTATGCCCTGATGCTGCGCGGGCCGGCTTTCCCGCCGATTTCCGGCTTTCATCTGGCGCAATCGCTGCCGGGCGCGGGGGGCAGCAATGCCGTCAACACCATCATCGTCGACTTCCGCGGCTTTGACACCTATGGCGAAATCATCGTCTTGGGCATTGCCGCACTGATTATTTTCGCGCTGGTCGAGGGGCTGCTGTCACCCGGTGCGGCCAACGACCGTCTGCTGGCGACAAAGCCGCATATCGACGATGCCGGCGACCGGCATCCGATGATCTTTGTGGTAGCGACGCGGATCTTGATGCCATTTGCGATGTTGGTCGGGGTCTATATCTACCTGCGCGGGCACAACCTGCCCGGTGGCGGATTTGTCGCCGGGCTGGTGTTTGCGATCGCGCTGGTGCTGCAGTACCTGGCCTCGGGGCATGGTTGGACGGCAAAGCGACAGCGCGTGCCCTATCACGGTCTGATCGGCGCAGGGGTATTGGTCGCCACGGCGACCGGGCTGGGGTCGATGGCGTTCGGGCGGCCGTTCCTGACCAGCTATTTCACCCATGTCCACCTGCCGCCGCTGGAGGATTTTGAGCTGGCCACAGCGGCACTGTTCGATCTGGGAGTGTTCCTGTGCGTGCTGGGCGCGGTGATGCTGGTGCTGGCGTCCTTGTCGCGGATCGGGCAGCGTGCAGGCGAGATAGCGTCGGATGCGCCCTATGACGGGGGGCCACGCTGATGGAGGCACTGGTTGCAATTGCCATCGGTGCGATGGTGGCGGGCGGGGTGTATCTGATCCTGCGGCAACGGACGTTTCCGGTGATTGTGGGTCTGTCACTGCTGTCTTACGCCGTGAACATCTTCATCTTTGCCGCCGGGCGTCTGGCCCCCGGCCTGCCGCCGATCTTGCGTGACGGGGCTGCGGGCTACACCGACCCGTTGCCGCAAGCGCTTGTTCTGACGGCGATTGTGATTTCCTTTGCGATGACGGCGGTGATCGTCATCATGGCTTTGGGGGCCTATCTGCACTCGGGCGATGACCGGGTGGATGGGGGCGGCGCATGAATCAGTTGATCATCGCGCCCATCATTTTGCCTGCGGCTTTGGCCGGGCTGATCGTGCTGATGGCGCGACGCAATCTTGCGGCGCAGCGGATGATTTCAGGGCTTGGCGTGGCCGCCCTGACTGCGCTGGCCGTTGTGTTGCTGCTGCAAGCCAGCGCGGGGCCGCAGGGCTATTTTCTGGGGCACTGGCCTGCGCCTTTTGGCATTGCGCTGATGCTGGACCGGCTGACCGCCTTGATGCTGGCGCTGGTGGCGGGGTTGTCGGCGGTCGTGCTGCTGTATGTGGTGGGTTCTGGCTGGGACAAACGCGGGGCACATTTTCACACGTTGTTTCTGTTTCAACTGATGGGGTTGAACGGAGCGTTCCTGACCGCCGACGCCTTCAACCTGTTCGTGTTCTTCGAGGTGCTGCTGATCGCCTCTTACGGGCTGATGGTGCATGGCGGTGGCGCGGATCGGCTGCGGGCGGGCGTGCAGTATGTGGCGTTCAACCTGCTGGGATCGACGCTGTTCCTGTTCGGACTGTCGGTGGTTTATGCGGTGCTGGGCACGCTGAACATGGCCGATATGGCAGTCAAGCTGGCGGCACTGCCGCCCGGCGATGCGGCACTGATGCGCGTGGCGGCGATGATGCTGCTGCTGGTGTTTGCGATCAAGGGCGCGTTGGTGCCATTGCAGTTCTGGCTACCCGGCACCTATGCGGCCGCCCCCGGCCCGGTGGCGGCGCTGTTTGCGGTGATGACCAAGGTCGGGGCCTATGCGGTGATCCGGCTGGGCACGTTGATCTTCGGGGCCGAGGCCACGGCGGGGCTTTGGGCCGGGTTGCTGTGGCCCGCCGCCCTGATCACGATCGGCGTTGGCGCGGTGGGGGTTCTGGGCGCGCGCGGGCTGGCAAGGATGGTGGCATTTGCCGCCATCGGATCGATGGGCGTGCTGTTTTTGGCCGTTTCGGCCGACACGCCTGCGGCGACGGCGGCGGCGCTGTATTATCTGCTGCATTCGACAATGGCGATGGCAGTGCTGTTTTTGCTGGCCGATCTGATCGGCGCGCAGCGTGGTGACGGCCTGACCCCGGCGGCCCCCCTGCATGGCGGCATAGCAGCGCTGTTCATGGTGGCGGCGATTGCCATGGCCGGAATGCCGCCGCTGTCAGGGTTCATCGGCAAGCTGCAGGTGATGGACGCGCTGCGCGACCCGTTGGAGTGGGGCGTCATTCTGGCAGGGTCTTTCCTGACCATGCTGGGTCTGGCCCGCGCCGGGTCGGTGCTGTTCTGGAAGACCGAAGGCGCGGCGCGTGCGGCCCCCGCGATGGTGCCTGTGATGGCGATTGGGGTGGCCTTGGCGGCGCTGGTGGCGCAGACGGTGTTCGCGGGGCCGCTGATGGAATGGCTGACGATTGCTGCTGATGCCTTGCATGATCCGGCGACCAGCATCGCCGTGATGCGGTTGGGGGTGACACCATGATGCGCAGGCTTTATCCGCACCCGTTGCTGTCGGCGCTGCTGGTCATCACATGGATGCTGCTGGTGAACCGCACCGCCCTTGGGTCGCTGGTGATGGCGGTGATACTGGCAACAGTGATCCCACTGGCCACCGCCGCCTATTGGCCCAACCGACCGCGCCTGCAGCGGCCTTTGGCGCTGCTGTCCTATCTGGCGCTGGTGGTTTGGGATGTGATCCTTGCCAATATTCAGGTGGCCCGGATCGTGCTGTTCATGCCCGCAGATCAGATCAAGTCGGCGTGGATCACCGTGCCGTTGACCCTGACCTCGCCCGAAGCGATCACCTTGCTGGCGGGCACCATCACCATGACGCCGGGCACTCTGACCGCCGACATGTCCAAGGATGGTCGCGCTTTGCTGATCCATTCCCTGCACGCCCCCGACCCCGAAGCCGTGCGCGACGAAATCCTTTCCCGCTATGAGGCCCGCTTGATAAGGATATTTGGCTGATGCTGACCCTTGCCCTTGCCTTTGCCATCGGATGCTTTGCCCTTGCGCTGGTGCTGAACCTGATACGGTTGGCCACCGCACCCTCGATGCCCGACCGCATTCTGGCGGTGGATACCATGGTGGTGAACCTGATCGCGCTGATCGTACTTTACGGGATCAAAACCAACAGCGGTTTGAATTTTGAGGCGGCGATGCTGCTGGCGATGACTGGCTTCGTGTCGACGGTCGCGTTCTGCAAATACCTCTTGCGCGGGGGGATCATCGAATGACCTTCGCGGCGGAACTGGTGATATCCCTTTTGCTGGTGATCGCGGGGGTGTTCGGGTTGGTCGGCAGCGTTGGCTTGCTGAAACTGCGCGTCGCCATGCAGCGCCTGCACGCCCCGACCAAGGGCACGACGGTGGGCGTCGGCGCGGCCCTGATTGCCTCGGCGTTCGAGGGGTTGTTGGTCAGGGGCGTCGCCTCTTGGCAAGAAGTGCTGGTCACGATCTTCTTGTTCATGACGGCGCCTTTGACGGCGCTGTATCTGGCAAAGGCGCATCTGCACGCCATGCCCGACCGCAGTGGTCTGCCCGCCACTGGCACCGAGACCGGCTGGGCCGGAGAACCAGATCAGCCGTCCTGACATCGAATGGTATAAGATTGGTATGGTTTCGGTCCGATGCGCCGGGGCCACGTCTTTGACCCGTTGGTAAAATCCAAAGGCCCGCCCTTGCCAGTTGCCCCCCCTGCGGGCAAGCTGCGCCCAACCCGAAAGGACAGGCCCGCATGCACACCCTGACCGAAATCAAGACCCAGTTGCCGCAGCTGACCCACACCCGCAATCCCGGCATGCCGCTGGATCTGGACTGGGTGGCTTCGGTGCAGGCCAATACCTCTGCCATTGAACGCCGCGCGGCGACGCTGGGCGGGCGGCGGTCGGTGAAGAAGGAATTTCAGGCCGCGTGGCTGTTGAAGGCCGTCAGTCTGATCGACCTGACCACCCTGTCGGGCGACGACACCGAAGGCCGGGTGAAACGCCTGTGCGCCAAAGCACGCCAACCCGTGGCCCCGTGGATGCTGGAGGAACTGGGCCTGCCGGGCCTGACCACCGGAGCGGTCTGCGTCTACCACGAGATGGTGGAAACCGCCGTCCGTGCGCTGGAGGGGACGAATATCCCGGTGGCCGCCGTGTCCACCGGGTTTCCAGCGGGACTTTCGCCATTCCGCCTGCGCATCGCGGAAATCGGCGAGTCGGTGCGGGCGGGCGCGCGTGAAATCGACATCGTGATCTCCCGCCGCCATGTGCTGACGCAGAACTGGCAGGCGCTGTATGATGAGATGGCCGAGATGCGCGCGGCTTGTGGTGAGGCGCATGTGAAGGCGATTTTGGCCACGGGCGAGTTGGGAACTCTGCGCAATGTGGCCCGCGCCAGCCTGATCTGCATGATGGCGGGCGCGGATTTCATCAAGACCTCGACCGGGAAAGAGGGCGTGAACGCCACCCTTCCAGTGACGCTGACCATGATCCGCTGCATCCGCGACTATCAGGACCGCACTGGCATCAAGGTGGGGTACAAACCGGCGGGCGGGATTTCCAAAGCCAAGGATGCGTTGCTGTATCTGGCCCTGATGAAAGACGAACTCGGCCATCCTTGGCTGCAACCCGACCTGTTCCGCTTTGGCGCATCGTCCCTGCTGGGCGATATTGAACGCCAGCTTGAACACTATCTGACCGGCCACTACTCGGCCGCCAACCGCCATGCGATGGGATGAACCATGACTGTCCGCGATATATTCGATAGCATGGCCTATGGCCCTGCCCCCGAAAGCAGTGCCGAGGTGCTGGCTTGGATTGCGGGCCATCAGGGGCAGTTCGGGCATTGGATTGACGGTGCTTTCACTGCGCCGGGCATTGGGTTTGACACGCGCAACCCGGCGACCGGGAGGAAGCTGGCCTCGGTAACGCAAGGGACTGCGGGAGACCTCGATCTGGCCGTAGCTGCCGCGCGGCGGGCGCAACCGAAATGGGCGCGGCTGTCGGGGCATCAGCGGGCGAAGTACCTTTATGCGCTGGCACGGCTGGTGCAGAAACACGCGCGGCTGTTGGCGGTGCTGGAGACGATGGACAATGGCAAGCCGATCCGCGAGGCGCGCGACATCGACGTGCCGCTGGTCGCGCGGCATTTCTACTATCACGCCGGACTGGCGCAGTTGATGGACGCTGAACTGCCGGGGCAAGTGGCCTTGGGCGTCTGCGGCGCGGTGATCCCGTGGAATTTCCCGCTGTTGATGCTGGCGTGGAAGGTGGCTCCGGCACTGGCTGCTGGCAACACCGTGGTGCTGAAACCCGCCGAATACACACCGCTGACCGCGCTGTTGTTTGCCGAACTGACGCGCGAGGCCGGGCTGCCGAAGGGCGTTTTGAACATCGTCACCGGCGATGGCGACACCGGGGCGGCGCTGGTGGCGCATGCGGATGTGAACAAGATCGCCTTCACCGGATCGACGGCGGTGGGGCGTCTGATCCGTCAGGCGACGGCTGGCACCGGCAAAGCGCTGACGTTGGAACTGGGCGGCAAGTCGCCCTACATCGTGTTCGATGATGCCGATGTGGATTCTGCGATTGAAGGACTGGTCGATGCGATCTGGTTCAATCAAGGGCAAGTTTGCTGTGCTGGAAGCCGCCTGTTGGTGCAAGAAGGCATCGCCGACCGCTTTCACACCAAGCTGAAACGCCGGATGGACGGGCTGCGCATCGGTGATCCGTTGGACAAGTGCATCGACGTCGGTGCGATTGTGGACCCGGCGCAGCGCGACATGATCGCGGGGCTGGTGGCGCGTTCGGATGGCGAGGTTTATCACGCCGCCTGCGCGGTGCCCGAGGGTTGCTATTACCCGCCGACCCTGATCACCGGCCTGTCGGCGGCCTCGCATCTGATGCAGGAAGAAATCTTCGGCCCGGTGCTGGTGTCGATGACGTTCCGCACCCCAGTAGAGGCGGTGGAACTGGCGAACAACACCAGATACGGGCTGGCGGCGACGGTCTGGACCGAAAATATCAATCTGGCGCTGGATATTGCGCCCAAGATCAAGGCGGGCGTGGTCTGGGTCAACGCGACCAATCTGTTCGACGCGGCGGCCGGTTTCGGCGGTGTGCGCGAAAGCGGATTCGGGCGCGAGGGCGGATGGGAGGGCCTGTTGGCCTATCTCAAGCCTGCCGCGAAAGCCAAAGCGCTCGCCCAAGCCCACCCGAACGCAGCCCCGGCCGTGGCCGTGGCCGAGGTGGACGCAATGGACCGCACCGCCAAGCTGTATGTTGGCGGCAAGCAAGCCCGCCCGGATGGCGGCTATTCCCAAGCGATCTGGTCTCCACGCGGCAAGCTGTTGGGTCATGTGGGCCTTGGCAACCGCAAGGACATCCGCAACGCGGTCGAGGCTGCGCATGCCGCGAAAGGCTGGGGCAAGGCCACCGCCCACAACCGCGCGCAGGTGCTGTACTACATCGCGGAAAACCTGTCCGCCCGCAGCGCGGAATTCGCAAGCCGCCTGCGCGACCTCACCGGGAAATCCGGCGAGGCCGAGGTGGAAGCCGCTGTCGCCCGCCTGTTCACCTATGCGGCATGGGCAGACAAATACGACGGCGCGGTGAAATCCGTGCCAATGCGCGGCGTGGCGATTGCGATGAACGAACCCTGCGGTGTCATCGGCGCGCTCTGCCCGGATGAAGCGCCATTGCTGGGCCTGATCTCGGTCATGGCCCCGGCGATTGCGATGGGCAACACCTGCGTGCTGGTGCCGTCGGAAACCGCCCCTCTTTCTGCCACCGATTTTTATCAGGTGCTGGACACCTCTGACGTACCTGGCGGTGTGGTGAACATCGTCACAGGGTCGCATGCCGAACTCGCCAAACCCTTGGCAGGGCACATGGATGTTGACGCAGTCTGGTCATTCTCAAGCACACCTCTGTCCGGGCTGATCGAAAAGGAAGCCGCAACCAACATCAAGCGCACATGGGTCAACCATGGCCATGCCCGCGACTGGTCCGGAGCAGACGGCGAAGGCCGTGCCTTCCTGCGCGCCGCGACCGAGGTCAAGACCATCTGGGTGCCCTACGGCGAGTAGGTCGGGGTCTGGTTTCCCTCAATCAAAGCCGGATTGAGGGAAATCCAAGACAAACGCAGGCCGGGTCTGTTGTGCGCCGAGTCCATTGGGTGCACCCCGCAGAACGCAACCCGCCCGAGTTCGTCACAAACTCTGTCAAATTCCCCGTGATTTTGTCTCTCTTTCGTGCAAAATTTTTCTCGTCAGTCAGTGACGTATGTAACAAGCCTCGGTTCAAACGGGGGCGGCGGGAATAAAGGGACTCAAATGATACAAGAATTCAAAGCCTTTCTGATGAAGGGCAATGTGATGGACCTTGCCGTGGGCATCATCATCGGTGCGGCCTTCACTGCAATTGTGAACAGCCTTGTGGGTGACCTGATCAACCCGATTATTGGCTTGATTCTGGGCGGCATCAACTTTTCTGACATGTTCCTGGATTTGTCAGGCACTGCACCTGCTTCGCTGGCAGCGGCCAAAGAGTCGGGTGCTGCGGTCTTCGCTTACGGCGCGTTCATCACCGCGCTGATCAACTTTGTCATCATCGGCTGGGTGGTCTTCATGCTGGTAAAGTTCATGAACAAGCTGATGCCGAAGAAAGTCGAAGCTCCGGCCGCCCCGGCAGGTCCGTCGGAAGTGGACCTGTTGAAAGACATCTTGGCCGCGCTGAAGAAATAAGCCAGACCAGATTGAGGGGCCTGCAGAGCGTACTGCAGGCCCTTTTCGTCAGGCGGCGGCAGGCCGTAGCCGCAGGTAAGTCCACCACAACCGATAAGCCGTCAAAGCTGCCAGCGGTGCAAAATGCACAATCGCCCCGCCCGCGTCGTGGGCCACCAGCAGCCAGTGCACCAAGGTCAGCACCGCCGCCGCATAGGTCCAACGTTGGATTGGTTTCCACCATTTCCCCAGCTTTTTCACCGCGTAATCCATCGACGTCGCCGCCAGCGGGATAAAGATCGCAAAGGCCAGCCAGCCCGACAGCATATCCAGATCGGTGGCCTCGGCCAGAATGCGGTCCAGGCTTTCGCCCATCACATAGGCCAGCGTGTGCACCGCCGCATAAGCGAAAGCCGCCACCCCGAAATAGCGGCGGTTGGCGCGCAGCCAGCGGGCAAAGCGGCTGCCCTTGGTCAGCATCAGCAGCGGCGTCGCCATCATGCTGATGATCATGAACCGGGCCGAAAATTCGCCCGATCCATGCAGAACGCTGCGCAGCGCACGGGTGTTGTCGTCAAAGAACGGAGTGATCATGGACAGGGCGGGCAGTGCCAGAAGCAACCACAGCCAATAGGGGGAAACTCGCGCAAACATCGGGGCCTCATGAATTGCAATGCTCATGATACGCCCGGACCCGCTGCTTCCGTCGCTTCTGTCAGGCAGACGCGGCAGCGCTGGCGCAGGGTTCCCCCCCGCGCCAGCCCTCGGTTACATCGCGAGCGCTTGCGCCCCGGTGATCGTGGGCAGCCCCAGGGCCACACCCACGGCGGCATAGGTCAGTTGCCCCGCATGTACGTTCAACCCGGCCAGCAAGTGCTTGTCATCGGCGCAGGCCTGTTTCCAACCCTTGTTGGCCAGCGCCAGCATGAATGGCATCGTCGCATTGCCCAAAGCCAAGGTCGATGTCCGCGCCACAGCGCCCGGCATGTTGGCCACGCAGTAGTGCATGATGCCATCGACTTCGTAGATCGGGTCTTGATGGGTGGTTGCGCGGGACGTCTCAAAGCAACCGCCCTGATCAATCGCCACATCGACCAGCGCCGCACCCGGCTTCAACTCGGACAGTTGCGCGCGCGAAATCAGCTTGGGGGCCGCCGCCCCCGGGATCAGCACCGCGCCGATGATCAGGTCGGCCTGACGCGCCAGTTCAATAGTCGTTGCCGCATCGGCGTAACCACATTTGAACTGGCCGCCGAACACGTCGTCCAGATAGCGCAGCCGGTTGACCGACCGGTCCAGCACCGTCACATCCGCGCCCATCCCGGCGCTGATCTTGGCGGCATGGGTGCCGACAACGCCGCCGCCGATCACCAGAACGCGCGCAGGCAGAACGCCCGGTACGCCGCCCATCAACACCCCACGCCCGCCATTGGCCTTTTGCAGCGTCCACGCGCCAACCTGCGGAGCAAGACGGCCTGCAACCTCGGACATCGGGGCGAGCAATGGCAAGCCACCGCGATCATCGGTGACGGTTTCGTAGGCGATGCAAGTGGCCCCCGAGGCCAACAGATCAGCGGTTTGCACCGGATCGGGCGCAAGGTGCAGGTAGGTGAACAACACCTGACCGGGGCGTAAGCGCGCGCGCTCGACCGCTTGGGGCTCCTTGACCTTGACGATCATCTCTGCCGAAGCGAACACCTCCTCCGCCGTGGCGATGATCTGCGCCCCGGCCACCAGATAGTCGGCGTCGGTGAAGCCCGCGCCCACTCCGGCGTTGGTTTCGATCAGAACGGTATGACCTGCCTTGACTGCCTCTTGTGCTGCGTTGGGGGTCATGCCGACGCGGAATTCCTGCGGTTTGATCTCTTTCGGGCATCCGATTTTCATGGTTTTCTCCTTGGTGGACTGCTTGTCCCTGACCATCAGCCTCATCCGATTGACGTTGAATTTCTTTGAAACTTTGCTGGAACTTCGCAGATTTTGTGGTAGATTTTGCGGTGATCTTGACCATTCACGAAAGAATCCGCCATGACAACGGCCTTGGACGCCACAGACCGCCGCATTCTTGGGGTGCTGCAGAAAGAGGGCCGCATCACCAATGCCGAGTTGTCGGAACGCGTCAACCTGTCGCCCTCGGCCTGCCACCGCCGGGTGCAGCTGCTGGAAGAGGCCGGGTTTATCGCGGGGTATGTGGCGTTATTGGATGCGCGGCGGATGGGCAAACCGACCACCGTTTTTGTCGAAATCACCCTGCAATCGCAGGCCGAAGACCTGCTCGACGCCTTTGAACGAGAGGTCGCGCGTGTGCCCGATATTCTGGAATGTCACCTGATGGCCGGAACCGCCGACTACCTGATCAAGATCATGGCCGAAGACACCGAGGATTTCGCCCGAATCCACCGCAAACACCTGTCGCGCCTGCCCGGCGTGCGGCAGATGCAATCGTCCTTCGCCCTGCGCACCGTGGTCAAAACCACAGCCTTGGCAGTTTGACCCAAGAAGCTTTGCCCGATGCCACCGCTGAAACCTGCATTCTTTGCATTTTGCCTTGGCGCTACAGCCTATACACCCTCTGGACCCATTCAGAAATCATCCCCCCGAACCGATCTGCCGCTGCCGCAGTTCACCATCTCAACCAGTTGGTGGTCAAACAATCCCGAAGTCCCTCAGGCGCAGTTGCTGCGCGCGGCGGCCCGGTCTTGCGGGGTGCCCAAAGGCACAAATCTGCCACACAGCGGCGTCCATGGCCTGTTTGGCACTTGGATGTTGGACTTTGCCTGCCCCAAAGCGCCGCTCTGACCGGGTTACGATCAGCCATGATGCGCCTGCCACTTGTCGCCGTGGCCGGTCACTCTGACCAAGGAGGAAGGCTCACATGCGCCATATATCCGGGCAACAACGCCGGATCAGGATGACCGGCACGCGGGTTTTGATCTCAGGCACTTCGCCGAGACAGAGTTGCGCGGAGTCCAAAGACGCTTTGCAGACGCGACATCGCGAAGCAGGCGATGCGGCCCGGCAAGGCCATCGGCCCGGCAACGACCAGACCTGCGCTTCAAATGCGGTTTCTGCGTTCACAGCCCACAGGTTCACCCCGGGGTTCAGCGCGCTGATGACGCCGGGCTGTTTCAGCAACCGAACCCGGAAAAACCCCCGGCCTAAGGGGACGGGGGTCAATCGGGTGGGCGCGGATCTTACAACCTTTGCCCCAGTGTCGCAAACGTTCCAAGCTTTCGCTTAAAGACCGCCTTCACGCTGAAGCTTTTTGCGCGCAAGTTTCCTTGCACGGCGAACGGCTTCGGCTTGCTCACGGGCTTTTTTGACGGAGGGCTTCTCGAAATGTTGCTTGAGCTTCATTTCGCGGAATACGCCTTCGCGCTGGAGCTTTTTCTTGAGGGCCCGAAGGGCTTGCTCAACGTTATTGTCGCGGACGCTGACCTGCATGTGGTTGTCACCACCTTCCTAAGTTAGAGTTGCACGAATTGTGCAGGCGTGTGGGCCATAACAACTGGACGCGGGCTTGTCTATGACTACCTAAGGCGGGGGCGAAATGCAGGGTGAAAACACGATGGAATGCGCAAAAGACCGGATTCTGGAGGCAAGCTTGGGCCACGCCCCGTTTGACGGCTGGTCGGCTGTCACGCTGAAGGCGGCGCTGGCTGATTCGGGGGTGGCTGCAGGCTTGGGCCAGGCGCTGTTCCCGCGCGGCGGCATTGACCTTGCGGTGGCCTATCACAAACGCGGCGACGCGGCGATGCGCGACGCTTTCGCCGCGACCGACCTTGCTGGGCTGCGCATCCGCGACCGTATCACGCTTGCGGTGCGGATGCGGTTGCAGGCGGCCGACAAGGAACTGGTGCGGCGTGGATCGGCGTTGTTCAGCCTGCCCCATCACACCGCCGAAGGGGCAGGCCTGATCTGGGCCACCGCTGATGCGATCTGGACGGCACTTGGCGACGCCAGCACCGATGTGAACTGGTACAGCAAACGGGCCACCTTATCGGCTGTCTACGGCTCGACCGTGCTGTTCTGGCTGGGCGACACGTCCGAGGGCGATCAGGCGACCTGGGAGTTTCTGGACCGCCGCATCGAAAACGTGATGCAGTTCGAAAAAGCCAAGGCAAGACTGCAGGAGAACCCAATGGCCAAGGCATTGTTGGCTGGGCCGCTGAAACTGTTGAACCGGGTGCGCGCGCCGCAACAGCCTTCAGACTTGCCCGGTCGCCAAAGCTGATGAAAGGCCCTGACATGACGCTGTCTTCCTCCATGCTGGCGATGGAAATCTCGGCCCCCGGTGATCCGGATGTGCTCAAACCCGTGTCGGTGCCGGTGCCGGTGCCGGGTCATGGCCAGATCATCATCCGCGTGGCCTATGCGGGGGTGAACCGTCCCGATGCGCTGCAGCGCGCCGGAGCCTATGCGCCGCCCGCCAACGCCTCGCCCCTGCCGGGGCTGGAGGCTTCGGGCACCGTGGTGGCGATGGGGCCGGGGGTGACGCGCTGGAGCATCGGCGACAAGGTCTGTGCGCTGCTGCCGGGTGGCGGCTATGCCGAATATGCCGTCTGCCACGAGTGTCATGCCCTGCCGATCCCCGAGGGGGTGTCCCTGCGCGATGCGGCCTGCCTGCCCGAAACCTGCTTCACCGTCTGGTCGAACGTGGTGATGCGCGGGAACTTGCAGGCCGGAGAGCGGTTCCTGGTGCATGGCGGATCATCCGGCATCGGCACCACCGCCATTCAGATCGCCCGTGCCTTGGGGGCAAGGGTCTTCGCCACCGCGGGCAGTGACGAGAAATGCCGGACGGTTGAAGGGTTGGGCGCGGAACGCTGCTTCAACTACAAAACCGAGGACTTCGTCGATGAGATGAAGAAACTCGGTGGGGCAAACCTGATCCTCGACATGGTCGGCGGCCCCTATTTGCCGCGCAACATCAAGTCGTTGGCCGATGACGGCCGTCTTGTGCAGATCGCCTTCCTGCAAGGCCCGAAGATCGAACTGAACTTCGCCGAGCTGATGATGCGCCGCCTGACCCTCACCGGGTCCACCCTGCGCCCGCAGTCTGATCAAGCCAAGGCCCGTATCGCCGCGCAGGTTGAAACCCATGTCTGGCCGATGATCGCAGGCGGTGCATTCCGCGTGGTCATCGACAGCGAATTCGCCCTGACAGACGCCCCGGCGGCGCATTGGCGACTGGAAAGCGCGGGCCACATCGGCAAGATCGTGATGAAGGTCGAAGCCTGACCCTTTCACATTGGCGCAAATACCCTCGGGGGTGAGCGCAGCGAGGGGGCAGACAGCCCCCTTGCCCCTTTCTGCACAAAAGCAATGGCGCGTCTTCGCGCCGCAATCAGATCACCCCTGCTGGCCTAATCGCCCAGCTTGGCATGCACCTCGTCCAGATCAACCTCGGCCAGCGGCATCTTGTTGGCCGGGTTCTCGAAATCATACTTGAACAGCTGAAAGTCGCGTTTGTAGATTTCCCAGACCAGATGCATCGACAGATCGTCGAAGTAATCTTCCACCGGGTGCAATCGCTTTGGCCCGTGGCCTTCGCTTTCATTGAATTTCGGGATTTTCTTCAGATCAACCTTGTGCCTGGTTTTGATCTTTTTCAAAACCTTGCCCATGCCTTCATCGAATTTCTCGGTGAAGAAAATGTTGTCATAACGGCCACCGTTGACGATGTAGGTCGACACATGCCCCGCCATCGCCGACCAGTGTATGTCCGGCTCCATCGGCTTTTTCCAGCGGATGGTGTCGCGGGCAAACAGCAGAAAGCGGCGGAAACTGGCGATTTGATCGAACTCTGCCTTGCCGTCGTCACCGCCAACTTCGATGCCGTATTTCTGCACCAACAGCGGCACGAGGTTGCCGCGATAGCGCTTGCCGTTGCGCTGAATGCCGCAGATCTTGTCGAAAAACGACGACAGTATGCGCGTGTAGGGGTTGCGCACGCAGGTGAAGGCATAGGATTTGTGGGTCTTGACGTTCTTCTCAATCAGCGGCTGGCTCGCCTCGATCGCCCATTTGTGCATGCCCGCAGTGGCATCATGGATGTCGCCATCAAAGAACTTGCCATGGTCCGAATAGAACATGATCTGCCCAATCGTCGAGCAGGCGCATTTGGGCACCACCCGATAGACCACACTTTCGCTTTCCGTCATCCACGTACCGGGGAAACCCATAAACCACCCTCCATGCCTTGCGCCACACGCCCGTAACGTGGCGCAGGATCATCCGGCCACAAAAAAGCAAACAAACTCTGTCTTTTCAATGGTCCTTGGCACTATTTAAGGAAACAATGATCTCTCTATGTGCGTAATGTCTCGGAAATGGCAAGAATCGCTTACATCCTTTTGTGTCACAAGGATCCCGAGGGGATTATCGCCCAGGCCCAGCGCCTGACGGCGGCAGGCGACTATGTGTCGATCCACTTCGACGGCCGCGCCAAGAAAGAAGATTTCGACAAGATCCGCACCGCCCTGGTGCCCAACCCTTCTGTCGCTTTCACCAAACGCCGTTCCAAATGCGGTTGGGGCGAATGGTCTTTGGTCGAAGCGACCTTGCTGGCGGTCGAAGCAGCCGTCGACTCCTTTCCGCGTGCCACGCATTTTTACATGCTGTCAGGCGACTGTATGCCGATCAAATCCGCCGAATTCGCGCATGAGTATCTGGACCGCGAAGAGGTCGATTACATCGAAAGCTTTGACTACTTCAACTCGGACTGGATCAAGACCGGCATCAAGGAAGAACGCCTGATCTACCGCCACTACTTCAATGAACGCAACAACAAGCGGCTGTTTTACGCCTCGATGAAGTTGCAGGACAGGCTGGGCATGACCCGCAAAGTCCCCTCTGACATCGCCATGCAGATCGGCAGTCAGTGGTGGTGCCTGCGCCGCCGTACTGTCGAGTGGGTGCTGGATTTCGTGCGCACCCGCAAGGATGTCATGCGGTTTTTCCGCACCACATGGATTCCGGACGAGACGTTCTTTCAGACGGTTGTGCGGCATCTGGTGCCGGAACATGAACTGCGCAGCCGCACGCTGACCTTTCTGATGTTCACCGACTACGGCATGCCGGTGACGTTCTACAACGACAATTACGACCTGCTGCTGTCGCAGGACTACCTGTTCGCGCGCAAGATCAGCCCCGATGCCAAGGACCTGAAGGAACGGTTGGGCAAGCTTTACGCCGCCAAGGGCATCAAGTTCGGCATCTCGAACGAAGGCCGGACGCTGTTCAAGTTCATCACCGGGCGGGGCCGCATTGGCCGCCGCTTTGCGCCACGGTTCTGGGAAACCGAAAGCACGCTTGGGCGGGAACGCACGCTGATGATGGTGACCTGCAAGAAATGGCATGTCGCCAAGCGGCTGGTGGAACGGGTGCGGCAGGTGACGAACCTGCCTGCGCTGGATTATCTGTTCAACGAAGCGTCCACGCCGCTGCCCGATCTGGGCGGCATCCAATCCACGCTGGAAAAACGGACCCGGCACCGCAGGGCCTTGGTCCGGATGCTCTATGATTACTGGCAGACGGATCGGATGGTGTTTTGCATTGATCCCGCCAACGTCGATTTGATGCAGGATTTCTACAACGACAAGGCCAAGGTCCGGTTGCTGGAAATTGAGTGTGACTTCACCGATGACTACCTGATCGGCCACGCCACCCGCGTTGGCTTGGCAGGGGAGCGCACGCCGCAAGACACCATCGACCGGTTGTTGCCCACGATCCGCTATGACGTGCGGTTCGAGTCCGACAAGATCAGGGATGCCGGATTCCCCAACCTTTTGCGGCTGCGCCAATCTGCTTCGGTGGATGAAAACACGGTGCCGCTGGCGGAATTTCTTGACATCTCGGTAGAGAAAGCCCGCGAGATTGCGGCGACTGAATACCTATTTGTGGACTGAAGCCATGGCCTATTCCTACGACCCGACCAACATCTTTGCCCGCATCCTGCGCGGTGAAATTCCGAACCAGACCGTGCTGGAAACGCCGCACACGCTGGCCTTTCACGACATCGCCCCGCATGCCCCGGTGCATGTGCTGGTGATCCCCAAGGGGCCCTACGCGACGTTTGATCATTTCGCCGCCATGGCCTCGGCCGATGAGCTGGTCGATTTCCACCGCGCCTGTGCCGAAGTGTGCCGTCTGATCGGCGTCGCCCCCGGTGACGGCTACCGCGCCATCACCAACGCGGGGGCGCATGGCATGCAAGAGGTGCCACATTACCATTTGCACATCTTGGGTGGCCGGGTGCTGGGGCCTTTGCTCGCGCGCTAATTCTGGCTAAGTCCTTGCCACTATTGCAAAGTCTCGCCCCGCGCCAGCATCGCCACATATTCGGCGATCCGTTTGGCGCGGGTTTCCGGGCGCTTGGCGGTGGTGAGGCGGTAATAGATGGCATAGCGGTTGCGGGCGTTCAGCCCTTCGTATTCGTCCCGCGCAGCCTGTGGGCCTTCGGCCAAGGCCTGCAGAAAATCCTCCGGCATCTCGGCCATTTGGCTGCCCGCATAGGCGCTGGCCCAGCGGCCATTGGCCTGCGCCGCCGTCACATGTGCCATCCCGGCAGGGCGCATCCGCCCTTCGGCGATCAGGCGCTCGGCATGGGCGCGGTTGGTCTGGCTCCACGCCGATCCAGGTCTGCGCGGAGTGAAGTGTTGCCCCCATTCGGTTTCGGACACTGACTTCTTGACGCCGTCGATCCAACCCCAGGCCAGAGCCTCAACCACCGCCTGCCCCCAGTCGATCGACGGGATGCCGGAATTTTTCTTGTAAATCCGCACCCAGACCTCGTCGCGGATGGCGTGATGATCGGCCAACCATGCCGCCCAGTCTTCGGGCGTGGCAAAGGGGATGGCCGCGACTAATGTGCTGCCGCCCATGATGCCCCCTTTCCGGCTTCAACCGTCAACGGCACCGACAGATGCACAGCCGGATGTGACGCGCCTTCCATGATGTCTTTGGCGACCTTGATCAGCGCATCGGCGGCGCTTTCGTCCACCTCGAACAGCAATTCGTCATGCACCTGCAACAGCATCTTGGCGGGCAGATGCGCGATGGCATCGGGCATCCGGATCATGGCGCGGCGGATCACATCGGCGGCGGTGCCCTGAATGGGCGCGTTGATCGCCGCACGTTTGGCAAAGCCCGCACCGGGGCCTTTGGCGTTGATCTCGGGCGTGTGGATTTTGCGGCCAAACAGGGTTTGCACAAAACCATTGGTTTGGGCAAAGGCGATGGTCGTCGCCATATACTCCTTGATCCCCGGAAAGCGTTCGAAATAACGGTCGATGAAACCCTGCGCCTCGGCCCGCGGGATGCGCAGGTTGCGGGCAAGGCCAAAACCGGAAATGCCATAGATGACGCCAAAGTTGATCGCCTTGGCCTTGCGGCGAATGTCGGATGTCATCTGCTCCAGCGGCACGTTGAACATTTCAGAGGCGGTCAGCGCGTGGATGTCGATGCCCTCCTTGAAGGCTTGGCGCAAACTGGGAATGTCCGCGATATGAGCCAGAATACGCAGTTCAATCTGGGAATAGTCCAGCGATACCAGAAGTTTGCCTTTTGGCGCCACAAACGCCTCACGGATGCGGCGGCCTTCCTCGGATCGCACCGGGATGTTTTGCAGGTTCGGATCTGTTGAGGCCAGCCGTCCCGTCACCGCGCCCGAGATCGAATAGCTGGTGTGAACGCGCCCGGTGTCGGGGTTGATATGGGTCTGCAGCGCATCGGTATAGGTCGATTTCAACTTCGCCAATTGCCGCCAGTCCAGCACCAATCCCGGCAGCATGTGTTCGGTCGCCAAGTCTTCCAGAATATCCGCGCCGGTGCCATAGGCCCCGGTCTTGCCCTTTTCCCCGCCGGGCAGCTGCAGCTTGTCGAACAGAATCTCGCCCAGTTGTTTGGGGGAACCGACGTTGAAAGCCTGCCCGGCCACCTCTTGAATCTCCGCCTCCAGCCCGGCCATTTTCTGCGCGAAAGCGTTGGACATGCGGGAGAGGGTGTCACGATCCACCTGAATCCCCGCCATCTCCATCTCGGCCAGCACCGGCACCAGCGGGCGTTCCAACGTCTCATAGACTGTGGTCACACGGGCGCGGTGCAGTTGCGGCTTGAACAATTCCCATAGGCGCAAAGTGACATCCGCGTCTTCGGCGGCATATTTCACCGCATCGTCAATGCCCACCCGGTCAAAGGTCACTTGCGTTTTGCCCGTGCCCAGCAAGGTCTTGATCGGAATGGGTTCATGCCCCAGATATTCTTTCGACAGCGCGTCCATGCCGTGCCCGTTCAGCCCGGCCTGCATGGCATAAGACAGCAACATGGTGTCATCAAAGGGCGCAATGCGGATGCCGTTGCGGGCGAATATCTTCCAGTCATATTTCATGTTCTGGCCGATTTTCAGAACGCTTG
>JBIHZO010000123.1:0-8680 GCA_044231405.1 Cypionkella sp.
TGCTGGGGATATTGCCACTGTCCCAAGGCATCGTCGTTCGCGCAGCGGGCCTGCGATTGGGCTATGTGCCGCAAAAGCTGGCGGTGGATCGGTCGATGCCGATGACGGTGCGGCGGTTCCTGTCGCTGCCCGTGCGCGTGACCGATGCCGAGGCCACGGCGGCGCTGGCCCGTGTTGGCCTGCCCGATCTGGAACAGCGGCAGATGACAGGCCTGTCAGGCGGTCAGTTTCAGCGCGTGCTGCTGGCCCGCGCCTTGTTGTCAGCCCCGCAGCTGCTGATCCTCGACGAACCGACGCAGGGGCTGGACCAACCGGGCGAGGCGGCGTTTTACCGTTTGATCGAAGAGGTCCGCCACGACACCGGGGCCGCGATTCTGATGGTCAGCCATGATCTGCATGTGGTGATGGCGGCGTCGGATCGGGTGATCTGCCTGAACGGCCATATCTGCTGCCAAGGCGCTCCGCATGTCGTGTCGAACGCGCCGGAATACCGCGCGCTGTTCGGGATGGGCAGCATGGGCGCGCTGGCGCTGTATCAGCACCAGCATGACCACAGCCACGCACCGGACGCGCCCGACGCGCATGGCCGCGCACCGTCGCACCCCCATCACGGACACAACCATGCTTGATGATTTCCTGACGCGCGCGGTTTTGGCCGGGCTGGGGCTTGCCTTGGCAACCGGGCCCTTGGGCAGCTTTGTGATCTGGCGGCGTATGGCCTATTTCGGCGATGCCACATCGCATGCGGCCATTCTGGGCGTGGCTTTGGCGCTGGCCCTGAACCTGCCCATTGCGGCGGGCACGCTGATTGTGGCGCTGACCATGGCCACGACCGTGTCAACGCTGGCCGCCAAAGGCTGGGCGATGGACACCACTTTGGGCGTGCTGGCGCATGGGGCGCTGGCCTTCGGACTGGTGGCGATTTCCTATGTGCCGGGGGTGCGGTCTGATCTTTCCGGCTATCTGTTCGGCGATATTCTGGCGGTGACGCGCGGCGATCTGGGCCTGATCTGGGGTGGCGCGGGCCTTGTGGTGGCGCTTCTGGCGTGGCGTTGGCAGGCGCTGCTGACGGCGACGCTGAACGAGGACCTGGCCCATGCCTCTGGCCTGAACCCCGACCGTGAGCGGTTGGTGCTGACGCTGGCCTTGGCGGTGGTGGTGGCGGTGGCGCTCAAGGTGGTGGGCGCCTTGCTGATCGCGGCCATGCTGATCATACCTGCCGCTGCCGCGCGCGGCTTGTCCCGCACGCCCGAATCCATGGCCATGCTGGCGGTGGCGATCGGAGCCCTGTCGGCCTTGGGCGGGTTGGCGCTGTCGCTGTGGCAAGACACACCTGCCGGACCCTCCATTGTCAGC
The DNA here is from genome assembly GCA_044231405.1 of Cypionkella sp. Taxonomy (GTDB): domain Bacteria; phylum Pseudomonadota; class Alphaproteobacteria; order Rhodobacterales; family Rhodobacteraceae; genus Cypionkella. Next base: position 1,357 of record JBIHZO010000123.1, read on the forward strand.
ACCGCCGCCATCCTGTTTGCGCTGGTCGCTGTCTTTGGCAAAATGCGCCGCAGCTGAGGCAATCCGAGCACTGGGGGCGGGGCAGGCAGCCCCTTGTGCTTGACGCCAGCGCACCAATCGCCACACTGGCCAGATGTTCCCAATCCGCGACCATAATCCCTCGGGGCGTGTGCCTTTTGTCACCTACGCCCTGATCCTGACCAATATCGGGGTGTTTTTGGCCTATTGGCTGACCATCACTGACCAGAATCAACTGGGCTGGTTCTTCTACACCTGGGGGCTTGTGGCAGACCGCACCATGACGGGCGGTGCGCCGCAGACCCTGATCACCCATATGTTCTTGCACGGTGGCTGGCTGCATCTGGCAGGCAACATGCTGTTCTTGTGGATTTTTGGTGACAATCTGGAAGAAGAGATGGGGCATTACCGCTTTGCCCTGTTCTATCTGGCCGCGGGCCTTGCGGCCGCCGCGCTGCAGATCGCGGCTGATCCTGCGGCCGATGTGCCAATGGTGGGCGCGTCCGGTGCGATTGCGGGGGTGTTGGGCGGCTATCTGCTGCTGTTTCCGCGCGCGCGGATCGATGTTCTGTTCATCTTTGTGATCTTTTTCCGCATCTTTGCCATCCCGGCCTGGGTGGTGCTGGGCGTCTGGTTCGCGCTGCAATTGTTCAACGGCGCAGTGGGGCCGGCGGATGGGGTGGCCTATCTCGCCCATGTCGGCGGGTTCATCGGCGGTGTGGTTTTGACAGTGCCAGCGCTGTTGCGCCGGGGTGGGCGGGCGTTCTGGGCGCGCACCCAAGGCCATCCGCCGCACCCGCCTGCGCAATACAAGCTGTCGAAATCGAGCATTCCACAGGTGCGCAAGCGTTAGCGCGCGCAAATCACTGGTTGCGGATGATCTTGCGGAACCCTTCAAACAGCGGGTCGTTGGCGCAGATGACGGCGCCTTTTTCCAGAATGTCATCGCCGTCGCGGATGGCCGAAATCATGCCGCCCGCCTCTTTCACCAGCAAGATGCCGGCGGCGATGTCCCAAGCTTTCAACTCGCGCTCCCAATAGCCATCGTAACGGCCTGCCGCGACATAGGCCAAGTCGAGCGACGCAGCACCCCAGCGACGCACACCGGCACAGGCCGGCATCAGCCGCGCCAGATCGGCCAAGGTGGCGGGCAGGGTTTTCTTTGCGCCAAACGGCACACCGGTGGCGAACACCGCCTCGTGCATGGCGCGACGACCCGACACCCGCAAGCGGCGGTCGTTCATCCAGGTGCCCGAACCTTTCTCGGCCCAGAACATCTCGTCTTTGGCGGCGTCGAAGACCACTGCCGACACGATTTCACCCTTGTGCTCCAGCGCGATGGAAATCGCCCAATGTGGCATGCCGTGCAGGAAATTGGTGGTGCCATCCAGCGGATCGACGATCCAGCGGCGCGTGGGGTCTGCCCCTTCGTCGCCACCGGTTTCCTCGCCCAGCCAGCCATAGGTGGGACGCGCGCCCATCAGATCCTCTTTGATCATCCGTTCGGCTTCGCGGTCGGCTTTCGACACAAAGTCGCCCGGACCCTTGGTGGACACCTGCAGATTTTCGACTTCGCGGAAGTCCTTCACAAGGCTTTTGCCCGCACGACGCGCGGCCTTGATCATCAGGTTCAGGTTGGCAGTGCCTTGCATGGCGGGACTCCGGTCGGTTCAAGCTGCGGGGCATACACGCGGCGGGGCCATAAGTGAAGGGCTGGACGCCTGCAAAATGCGCGCGCGCCGTCAGCCCTTCAATTCTGCGGCAAAGAATGGCTCGGGGTCGTCCACTTCCACCAACCGACGCTTTTCGATCTGCCAAAAACGGTTGGCGACATTGCGCACAAAACTGCGGTCATGGCTGACCAGCAGGCAGGTGGCGCCTTGGTCCAGTAGTTCGGATTCCAGCGCCTCCTGGCCCTCGATGTCCAGATGGTTGGTCGGTTCGTCCAGCAGATAGAAATTCGGGTTGGACAGCCGCAGCAGCAGCATGGCCAGCCGCGCCTTTTGGCCACCTGACAGTTTGCTCAGCGGTTTGTCCTGCCAATCCGGTTTCACCCCAGCTCCGGCCAGCAGGGTCTTGGCCGCCTGATCCGCCACGCTTTGTGTCACCAATGCGAAGGGCGTCGCGGCATCGGGCAGTTGCGCCAGCATCTGATCGGAATAGCCCAAGGCCAGCGTTGACGCCGCCTTGATCGTCGGATGTTCGGCGCGGATGGCGGCCAGTATCGCCGTCACCATCTGGGTTTTGCCCGCGCCATTGCGGCCCAGAATGACCACCCTGTCGCCGCGTTCGATCCATTTCTGCCCGGTGGAAAACAGCGCCCGGCCGTCCGGCGTTGTGATCGGCGCATCGTTCAGCGTGATCAGTGCCTTGGCATGGGTGCCGGAATTGGCCAGCTTGATCGCCCCCGCCGAGCCTTCCTTATGCGCAGGCCTTGACGCCGCCTCGATCTTGTCGGCGCGGTCTTTCAGCTGTTTGGTCTTGGTGATCAGCAGGTCCGAGCCCGAGTTGATGCCGATGTTTTTCAGCTTGGCCGCTTGACGACGCAGCTGATCCGCCTTGGCCTGATCATTTTCAAACCGCCGCCCGTCGGCGGCGTCCATGTCATCCAGCGCCGCCTTGGCGCGGGTGTAGGGCAGGGCAAAGGCGCGGCTGCCAGCCGTGCGCAGGAACAGGCTGCGGCTGGTGGCGGCGTCGAGGAACGCGCGGTCGTGGCTGGTGGTGATCACCGCCACATCGCGGGGCAGGGCGTTCAGCCAAGCTTGCAATTGGCCAATGCGGGCCAGATCGAGGTGGTTGGTGGGTTCGTCCAGAAGGTAGACGTCGGGTTCCGTCACCGCAGCGCGGGCCAGCAGGGCAGTGCGCTGCCAGCCGCCCGACAGCGCCGAAAGAGCGGTATCGCGAAACGTCTCTGGCACGCTCAGATCGTCCAGCACGATATCGACGCGCCAGCCTTCGTGGTCGGCCTGATCGGGCGTCAGCGCCGCCAGCACTGCGGCGCGGAAGGTCAGGGCCAACAGTGCGGGCGGCACCTCTTGTTCGACCAGCCCCACCACCAGCCCCCGCGACCGGGTGATGTCGCCCGAGCCCGGCTCCAACACCCCAGCCAGACAGCGCAACAGCGAAGACTTCCCGCGCCCGTTGGCGGCGATCAGGCCAAGGCGGTCGCCGGCGGAGACGGTGAAGGTCAGGTCTGAAAACAGCGGGCTGCCAAGGGTCAGCGACAGCGATTTGACGGCAAGAAGGGTCATGATGGGGTCCGGTATGAAGGGGGCGGCGCAAGGCGCCAGATCGGGCGGACCAGCGGTAAGGCCGGATCAGCCCCGCGACAGATGCGGGGCAACATCAGGGCCACAGGTGCGTGGGTGGCAAGATTGGATCGTCATGGCACCCCCTTGTTTGGCCAGCAGATTACTGTCCTTTCCCCCCGGTGCAAGGGCACTAGGTGGCCTTGTGATGCTTATCCGCGCGCTTGTCACCAAACAGTTGGCGACTTTCCAGATGCTCGCGTTGCGCGCGGTAAAACGCGGTCAGGAAGTCCAGTCGCTCTGACGCCAGCACCCGGTCGGCATAGCCGATCTTGGCGATGATCGCCTGCGTGACCCGTTCCACCTCGGTCTGATAGGTCGGCGATTTGGATGGATCGCGCAGGATCGACTCCAGCGTTTGCAACTCGTACCGACCGTAATGGTCCAGATGCACCGGCAGAAATTCGAACCGTGCCAGGGCGGTCGCAGCCAGATCGGGCAGCAACACCGAACGCGGCTGCTCCACCACAATCGTGCCCGCCAGCATGTCACCCACCCGCTGCCGTTTGCGGTTGAGCAGCGGCACCGTGATCACGAACAGGATCCAGCCCAGCAGCAGCAGCACCGAAATCCAATCGCTGTCGGTGGTGAACAGCATGGTGGCCGGGGTGAACACCTCGACCTCTTTCATCAGGTTGCGCGCGGTGATCTGATGCGGGGTCAGGCGGCGGCCATTGGCGCTGATCACGCGGATTTTCACAATGCGCTTGCCCAAAGTGCGCCCGTTCCAGACCAGTTCGGACAGGATGTAATAGGGGATGCGCACGAAGAAGATCAGCAGCATGAACATCGCGCCCAAGGCCGAATAGGGCAGCAGGTTCAGCCAGACCACGCACCAGATCAGCAGACCAAGGCCAATGTAGGTGATCATCAAGTCCAGAAACTGCGCCCCGAACCGCGCACCCAGACTGGCCACCTCAAAGCTGACAGGCACGCCTTCGGGCGGGATGAAGTCTTGCAGACGGCGCTTGGGGGTGGCCGATTTGGTCATGCGCGGCTGCCCGACAGGGTCAGCCATGCCAGCCAGCCCGCGCCAAAGCCCCAGCCGATCAGCAGGCGCAGGTCCGGCGATTGCACCCATTGGCGCAAGAAGCCTTCGATGAACGCAGCCACGATCAGCATCAGCCCGGCCAGCACCATCAGCTTGACCGCATCGCGCCCATGCAGCCGCAGCGACTCCCGCCGCGTCAGATCGCCCGGCATCAGCATCGAAAGCCCGATCCGTGCGCCCCCGGCACAGGCAAAGCAGATCGCGGATATCTCGGTCACGCCATGGATCGACAGCCACGCAAACAGATCATAGCCCAGCCCCTTGGCGGCGAACATGCCGTAAAACGCGCCCAAAAGCAGGCCGTTGTAAAAGGTCAGCAGGAAACTGGGGACCGACAGGAAAATCCCCAAGGCAAAGACCAGAATGGCAACCCGGGTGTTGTGCGTAAACAGAAAGCTGGCGAAAACACCAAGGCTTTCCGAGCCTTCGCTGGCTCCGTCATACAGCGATTGGCGCAGATACTCGGCCGATGCGGCCGGGGTGCGGCCATCGGACAGGCTGGGGGGCACAAAGCTGAAATACCAGGACGGGTCTTGTTGGAACAGGAGATAGCCCACACCGAACCCGCCGATCATCGCCAGAAAGCCGATGAACAGCGGCACCGCTGACCTGCGCACCGCTTGCGGAATGCCGTCGCGGATCAGGGCAGCCATCAGCCCGCGCAGGCTGGCTTGCGGCGCGTAGACCACCAGATAGGCCCGTGCGCACAGCCGTTCCAGATAGGTCAGCAGCGCAAGGTCCAAGGAGATATCCCGCGCGACAGACAGCGAGTTCATCGCCTGACGGTAGCAGGTGGCGAGATCGCGCGCCTCGTCGTAGCTCAGCCCAGCCGCGCCCAGTCTTTCGGTTTTCGTCACCAGCGCGTCCAGCCGTTTCCAACTGGCCTCGCGCTCCAGACGAAAGCGGGCGGATCGCAACAGATCGGGCTGGGCGGTCATATCAACTCCCGCGATTTGATGTCGATGTAGCGTGATATCAGGCCGGCAGTCAGGGTTTCGGGCGTGGTGTCAAGGCAGATCACCCCCAGCCGCGCCAATCGGTCCAGCACAGAGCGGCGTTCTTGCAAGACCTGTGTGGCGGCCACCGATTGCGCCACGGCCTCCATGGAAACCTGCGTCGGATGCGCCAAAGCGGCCAGCGCCGGATCGCGCAGCGCCACGAACAGCACCAGATGGCGGCGGGTCAATACGGTCAGGTTTTCCACCATCAACTCAGCCGTGATGCTGTCCACGAAATCGGAAAACACGATGATCAAGGACCGCCGCGCCAACCGTCCTGACAGATGGGAGAGGCCCAAAGTGTGGTTGGTTTCAACGCTTTCATAGCGCAAAGCCGCACAGGTGGCTTGCAGCCGGGCGAAGGCCGCCCGTCCCGGTGCGGGTGGCACGAACATGCGCGGCTGGCTGTCAAAGCTATAAAGCCCGACCTGATCGCCGCCCAAACCGCCCGCCCAAGCCATGGCAAGCGCCGCATTGATCGCACGGTCCAGCTTGGCCAGCCCGCCGATGCGTTCGCTCATCAGATGGCCAGAGTCGAGGCACAGGATGATCTGGTGGTTCTTCTCGGCCCGCGTTTCCCGCGCCACCAAACTGCGCATTCGGGCCGACCGTTTCCAGTCGATCTGGCGCGGGTCCATGCCCGCCACATAGTCGCGCAGCTGGTGGAATTCCGAGCCCTCACCGCGCAATTGCATGTCCTTTTGCCCTTCGATCAGGGGCAGCATACGGGTGTTGATCTGGCCGGACAGCACCGGGGCAATGTCGGGCACCACGGCGAGCGTGTGGCCAATGGGCCAAGTGCCGATGATCTCGAACAGCCCCAGTTTTGATCGCCATTTCAACGCAATGGTGCGGATGGCATGCACGCCCCTGCGCGACAGGGCCAAATCCGTCCCGCTGGCCGCTTGCAGATTGTCGGCGCTGGCAGCAAAGGCGGGCAGGTCGCCCGACCCCAAAGCGGCGTCCAGATCCAGCCGTGCGATCAGGCCCTGCGGCAGTGCGCCCTTGATCGACACCACCTGCGCCACCAGCCGCGCAACGCCCCCCGTGTAGCCGGTGTTCTGCACCGCCACGACGACCGACAGGTGTTTGCGCGGCGTCGATGTCAGCAGATCGACCACGGCGACCACCACCAGAATGCCCCAAACCGACGCCACCAGCCCAGCCGCGTTGGGCCAGCCCAGCACCAAAGCCACGGTCAAAGCCGTCAGCCCCAAGGCCAGCGTCAGAAGGTGGGGCGAGGGGCGCATTTACCGGGGCGCGTCGATGCGGTTCAGAAGGTTGCGCAGCACATCCACCGAACTGCGGCCCTCGATCTCCGCGCTTGGCCCCAGCACGATGCGGTGGCGCAGCACAGGCAGCAGCAACGCCTGCACGTCGTCGGGCAGCCCGTAATCGCGCCCCTCCACCGCGGCGCGCGCCCGCACCGCCCCCGCCAAAGCATCCGCCGCACGGGTCGATGCGCCATGAAGAATGTCGGCATCGTTGCGGGTGGCGCGGATCAGATCGACGATATAGGTCAGAATGGTGGCATCCAGCCGGATGCTGTCCACCAAGGCGCGGCCTTCGGTCAAATCCTGCGCGGTCATCACCTTGCGCAACTCGGCAGAGCGGGCGTCGAACTCCAAGGGTTGCAGCGCGTGGCGGATCAGGATGGCGATCTCGGCGGCGCGGTCCGGGAAATCGACCACCAGTTTGAACAGAAAGCGGTCCAACTGTGCCTCGGGCAACGGGTAGGTGCCTTGCTGTTCGATGGGGTTTTGCGTGGCGATGACAAAGAAGTTGCGGCCCAGCGAATGGTCGGTGCCGTCAATCGTCACCATCCGTTCGTTCATCGCCTGCAACAGCGCCGATTGGGTTTTCGGCGGCGCGCGGTTGATCTCGTCGGCCAGCAGAATATCAGCAAAAATCGGGCCTTTGGTCAGCGTAAAGGCGTTGGTCTGAAAGTT
>JBIHZO010000124.1:0-8678 GCA_044231405.1 Cypionkella sp.
CGCCTCATCCGTCGTCACGCGCTGATAGCTGTGGGTTTTCAGGAACTTGCCAACCCACAGCCCGCCGGTATAGCGCCCGGCCTTCTTGGTCGGCAAAGTGTGGTTGGTGCCGATCACCTTGTCGCCATTGGCCACATTCGTGCGTGGCCCAAGGAACAGCGCGCCATAGCTGTGCATGTTCGCCAGATACCAGTCGTCACGGTCGGTCATCACCTGAACATGCTCGTAGGCCATGTCATTGGCCACCGCCAGCATCTCGTCATGCGTGTCACACAGGATCACATCGCCATAGTCGCGCCAGCTGACCGAGGCCGTGTCGCGCGTGGGCAGGATCACCAGAAGCCGCTCGATCTCGGCCATGGTGCCTTCGGCCAACTTGCGGGAAGTCGTGATCAGACAGGCGGGCGAATTGTAGCCATGCTCGGCCTGCCCCAGAAGGTCGGTCGCGCAAAGCTCGGCGTCGACGGTGTCATCGGCAAGGATCATGGTCTCGGTCGGTCCGGCAAACAGATCGATGCCGACGCGCCCGTAAAGCTGACGCTTGGCCTCGGCAACAAAGGCATTGCCGGGGCCGACCAACATGTCGACTGGCTGGATCGTCTCGGTCCCCAGCGCCATGGCAGCGACGGCCTGGATGCCACCAAGCACATAAATCTCATGCGCCCCGCCCATTTGCATGGCGGCGACGATGGCGGGGTGGGGTTCCCCCTTGACCGGGGGGGCCGATGCGATGATGCGGGGGACACCCGCTACCGATGCCGTCAAGACGGACATATGGGCGCTGGCCACCATCGGGAACTTGCCGCCGGGAACATAGCAGCCGACCGACTGGACAGGGATGTTCTTGTGACCCAGAAAGACGCCCGGCATCGTCTCGACCTCGATATCGGTCAGGCTGGCGCGCTGCGCTTCGGCAAAGCGGCGGATCTGGGTCTGCGCAAAGCGGATATCCTCCATGTCGCGGGCCGAGACCTTCTGCATGGCGGCTTCGATTTCCGAGGCAGTCAGCCGGAAGGACGGAGCGGCATAGCCGTCAAACTTTTGCGCCAGATCGCGCACGGAGGCGTCTCCGCGCGCCTCGATGTCTTTCAAGATGCCCTCGACGGTCACGCGGACCTTGGCATCATCCTCGGCGCGGGCTTCGGCGGGTATGCCGGATTTCAAATGTTGGATGGCCATTGGGGTCTCCTCAGGTATTCGCGTTCAATCGGGTGCCGGTCTTGGCGTCGAACAGGTGGCAGATGCGGGCGGGCACATGCGCGGCAATCGGCTGGCCGATCTGGCCGACATAGTCCTTGGCCGCCTTGATCGCGACGAAGGCGCCACCGGCCTGAACGGTCGCCATCGAAGCATCGCCCAAAAGCTCCATCGAATAGATCGGTGCTGCTATTTCGCCCGAGGTCGCAATGCTGGCATCCTCCGCACGAAAGCCCAGCGTCACCGGGCCATCGGGACCTGACAGGCCGGGAACGCGGATGTTTTCGGCCGCGAAGACCCCGGACGTCAGCGTGCCCTCTATAAGGTTCATCGCCGGATTGCCGATGAAGCCGGCAACAAAGGTGTTTGACGGTCGGTCATAGATTTCCAGAGGGGTGCCCACCTGCTGCACCTCGCCGCGGCTCATCACAACGACGCGGTCGGCCAAGGTCATCGCCTCGATCTGGTCATGGGTGACATAGATCGTCGTGGTCTTCAGTTCATGGTGCAGGTTTTTGATCTGCGCCCGGGTCGAGACGCGCAGCTTGGCGTCAAGGTTCGAAAGCGGCTCGTCCATCAGGAAGACCTTGGGTTTGCGGACAATCGCACGGGCCAGCGCCACGCGCTGCCGCTGCCCCCCCGACAGGGCTGCAGGTTTGCGGTCCAGAAATTCGGTCAGTTCCACGGTCTTCGCCGCGCGCATCACACGGTCGTGGTGCTCGGCCTGCGGAATGCCGCGAACCTTCAGCGGGAAGCGAATGTTCTCGTAGACTGTCATCGTGGGATAAAGCCCGTAGGACTGGAACACCATGGCGATGTCGCGGTCCTTGGGTTCCAGGTCATTCACCCTTTTGCCACCGATCAGGATGTCGCCCCCGCTTGCATCTTCCAGCCCGGCGATCATGCGCATCGTGGTGGTTTTGCCACAACCCGAGGGACCGAGCAGGACAAGGAACTCGCCATCCCCGATGTGCAGATCCATTGGCTTCAGGCCGGTGAAGGTGCCCCAGCGCTTGGTCAGGCTTTTCAGCTGGATATCGGACATGGTTTAGCCTTTCACGGCGCCAGCGGTCAGGCCGCTGACGATCTGACGCTGGAAGAACATGACCAGAAGGAACAACGGTGCCGTGGCTGAAACGACAGCTGAGACGGCGAACATCACGTTGCCCTTGGTCTGCGTGGTGCCCAGGAAGGACGCGATCTTGGGGATCATTGTCTGGTTTTCCTGGTTCAGAAGCATCGCGGTGACCGCGAAGTCGTTATAGGCAAGCAGGAAGGAAAACAGCCCCGTGGTGATCACCCCCGGCCACATCACCGGGATGATGACCAACCTGAAGGCCTGAAACCGCGAACAGCCGTCCACCATGGCGCTTTCGTCCAGATCCTTGGGGATGTTCTGGAAAAACGAGGTCAGCATCCACAACGTGAAGGGCTGATTGATCGCCACCAGAACGATGATCGCGGTCGGCAAATGCCCCCACAGGTTCCACTGGAAGAACGGCAGAAGATAGCCCGACACCAGCGTGACATGCGGCATGGCCCGAAACACCAGTGCAACGATCAGGATCCAGAAGACATAGCGATAGCCCGACCGCGCCAGCGCGTAGCCGCCGAGTGTGCCAAAAGTCAGGGAGATGGTGACAACCGACGCGACCACGATCAGAGTGTTCAGTCCGGCCCTCCAGAATTCATTCGTGACCCAGGCCCCTTGATAGCCCTGCCCGGTGAATGCCCCGCCTGTCCCAGCTTGGGTCAAGGGGCCGGTCAGGGCATTGGTCCAGTCCGCCTTGGAGAAGAAGTCGCCTTCGACCTTGAAGCTGCCCCAAAGAGTCCACAAGAAGGGAAACGCCGCCACGACGATCCAAACGATAAGAAACCCCACAAGCAAAACGCGCAAAGGCAGCGAACGGCGGTCGGCCACACTGGTTGTCATGATGCAGCCCTTCCGAAGGATTTCCAGGTGCGGACGATCACGGGCGAAAGAAGCACGACGACGCCAAGGATGGTCAGGACCGAAGTTGTCGCCGCCGACGATAGAAGCCTGTTCGTGGCACTGAGATCGGAGTAGATGAAGTAGCTCAGGCTTTGCGCATGGGCGCCGGCGTTGAAGCTGACGATCGGCTCGAATACCCGGAAGTTATCCATGATCTTGATCAACAGCAGGAATGTGGTCAGCGGCAGAAGGTGCGGAATGATGACAAATCGCAACCGCTGCCAGCGCGTCGCCCCATCGATCATCGCCGATTCCAACGTATCCTGCGGGACGGTCTGCAGGCCCGCGTAATACACGACAAAGGCAAAGGGCGCGGTGGACCACACACCATAGACGATCAGCATCGCCCACATCATCGGTGTAGAGGCTTTGACCGAAAGGTCAGGGTCGCCCGCCAGCGACTGGATTGCCGCCCCAAGGATGCCGCGCGCATCCACCATCCAGAACAGGATCAGCGCGCCAACCAAGGGTGTGACGATCATCGGCAAAAGCGAGAAGAAGATCGCGGGCCCCCGCAAAAAGCGCGGAATGGCGTTTACCGCCAGCGCGATGCTGAACCCCAGAAGGATCGCCAGCGGAGTGACCAGCGCCGTATAGGTCAGTGTGAAGATCAACGCCCCGTAGAAGGGCAAGTTCATGACCTTCTTGAAGAAGTCGCCGACCCCGTTGGTCAAAGACCAGATCGTGCCGATCTCGGACAAGGCCAGGTGATTGCGGTCGGTGTAAATGTCGGTTCCGACAAAACGGCCCATCGGTGCTGCCTCGCGCAGGGCAGCCGTTGCTGCGGCATCAACGGTCGTGGTTTTCTTGCATCCGAAAACGTCGCAATTCTCGACCTCGCGGATCACCTGCTCATGTGGGGCAAAGACCGATTGCAAAAGGACAGAGACGATCGGCAAGGCGATGAACAGCAGCATCGCCAGCGCCGACGGCAGGATGAACCACATAAATGTCTTGTGCTTCATGACGGCCTCTCAAGGGACAATGATCGGTAGATACCACGCTTGAAGGCGCGATGGATGAGGCGGGGTTCGGTATGGGAAAAAAGCCGACGACGCGGGAGCGGCGCCGTCGGCCTTCTGGCTGCTTACTTCAGAAAGCCGCCTTCTTTCGCAGCGGCGACATAGGCCGCTTCGATGTCAGCCAGCGCCGTAGCCGCATCTTCCTTACCGGTCAGGAAGTCTGCAAGATTGCCATCTGCCGCCATGTGCATGGCCCCCATATAGGGTTCCATCGGGTAGGACTTGGCTCCACCCGCGATGCTTTCGGCAATGCCCTGCGCTGCGGCAGTCGGCTGATAGCCTTCAATCATCCAAACCGCCTGCCCCATCGTGTCAGCGGTCAGGATCGACGGCGCGATCCCGGCCTTCATCGCCATGAAGGTTGCCGCCGCATCATCGTCCGAGATATTGGCCGCAACAGTCCAGCCATCCCACCACAGGGTTGTCGCCGGGAAGCTATTGCCGCCCACCGACGGGGTTGCCGCCGCCACAGTGTTTTCCGCAACGCCCGGAGCTGAATCCTTGCCATCCATCAGCACTTCGGCGCGCGACCCCCAAAGCGTCATGAGGGCGCAGTTGCCGGCTTCCCATTCAGCGGTTGCGGCATTGGAATCGAAGGTCAGGAAATCGGGGTTCATATAGCCCGCCAGCGCCTTCATCATCTCCAGCGCGGCCACGCCCTTTTCGTTGTTTACCGAAGGCTCGGCGCTGCCCGGCTTGAAGAATTCGCCGCCCATGCCGAGATACATGTTTACGAATTCCTCGCCCAGGTTCCAACCCACGCCAAAGGTCGAACAGAACGGGGCAGCCATGCCGCCGGCGCGTACCTTTTCAGCAGCGGCGAGCAGGTCTTCATAGGTTTTCGGTGCGGCCACGCCGGCCGCTTCCAACACGTCCTTGCGATAGAACATGTGTTGGGCATTGGCCATGAAAGCCACCGCCATGACCTTGCCATCGATGGTGATCAACTGGCTTTTGGGGATGTCCGCACCATGGGCCGCGATCAGGTCATCCAGTGGGCGAACCAGCCCTGCACCCAACAAGGGCACCAAAGAAGACGAGGCGACAACGGCCGAAGAATATTCGGCCGGATCGGCGGTCATGCCCGGCGCGTTCAGCTTTTCATGGTCCTTGGTCAGGTTCATCTTGACCTCGACCGTGTCAGTCGCACAGGCCGCCGCCGCATTGGCAACGGTGTGGACGGCCGGAAAATCGTTGCCGATGATCGACACTTTTCCGGCGGCGATTCCGCAGTCGGCATAAGCTGCGCTTGAAAGCATCGTCGTGCCCAGAAGGGCAGACAGGGCAAGGCCCCGGATAGACATTGTCATTCTGTTCTCCCTGTTCAACCCGCGAACCCAGCGGGAATCACCGCTATTTGGCGCGGCTTGAGAAAGAATAGGGCTAGGTTGCAAGCGTATGCAACAGTTTTATTGCATACGCTTGCGGATTGCTGCATCAAGGTGGAAATCACATTTGCCAAAAGGGGCGCCCCGAATGCTCAGTGACGGTTTTGATGCCAACGCCACACCGGACACAGACCTGCGCAGGCGGGTCCATGAAAGACTATCCTTTCTGGCGACAGCCGGAGAATCTGGTCTTGAAGCGGCGATGCGCACTCTGGCCGTGCAAGACTGCGCATGGCGCGCCGCCCATCCGATGAATGAAATGCAGGGAACCGCTGCGGCAGCGGCGCAGATATGGTCGCCCCTGTTCGCCGCCTTTCCCGACCTGGAACGCCGCGATGCCATCCTTCTGGCAGGGTGCTATCAGGGGAAAACCTTTGTGGCGGCAGTCGGCCACTATTGCGGCACGATGAAGCGCGACTGGCTGGGCATTCCGGCGACGGGCAAGACGGTTTACCTGCGCTATGGCGAGGTCTGGCAGATCGGCGACGATGGCCGGGTGGTACAAGCCAACCTCCTCTGGGATATCCTTGACGTCATGCGACAGGCGGGCGTCTGGCCCCTGGGCCCATCACTCGGGGTCGAGAGCATGTGGCCCGGGCCACTCACGGCGGATGGTGTCCGCCTCGCATCCGGTGATGCCGTCCAAAGCCGCGAGAGCATCGAGCAAACCCTGCACATGCACAGAAGCCTGGCTGAATTCGATGATCGGGGAAGCCTGTCCCGTGACGCCCTGATTGCCATGCCGCAGCGGGAGCATTGGCACCCTAAAATGATGTGGTACGGCCCCGCCGGGATCGGAACGACCCGCGGTCTCGATGGTTTTGTGGATGGGCATCAGCTGCCCTTCCGGATCGCCTTTCACCGCCCACAGGGCACCTTCGACGAGGTGATGGCCGAACGCGCCCGCAATGGCGCGGGGCATTACATCCGCATCGGCGACGGCTCCTATTCCGTCACCGGAGGCTGGCCTTCGGTCTATGCCATGCACATGGGGGCTGGGTTCTGCGGCATGCCAGCGACCGGCAAGCCCGTTTTCATGCGGGTGATGGACTTCTACCTGCACCACGAGGGCCTGATCCGAGAGAACTGGGTGCCGATAGACATGTTGCACCTATTTGGCCAGATGGGTGTCGACCTGTTGGCCCGGATGCAAAGCATGTTGGCCAGATCCCGTTAGGCAAAACGCCCCGCAGCGGTGGTCCAGAACCACCGCTGATCTTTCTCCCGGCAGTGCCCAGGGCCCTTTCTTCGTTTGCGCCGTTTGGGTCAAATCGAGCCACAAACCCAACGTCAGGCAATCACGCCAAACTGTTCCTTGGGCGCTGATGCTGACCTCGGCCTTGAACAAGCCGTTGGTCGTCTCGGCCAGCGCGGTGTCATGGCTGTCACCGACGCTGCCGACAAAAGGTTTGATGCCTGCTTCGGCCAGCCGCTGGGTCTGTTTGATTGACAGATACTTGGCTGTCACGGTCGCTGAGGTGAACCAGCCCCATGCCCTGATCGGACGGCGGTAATGGGCGGCTTGTTCAAAGAAATCCCGAACAAAACCGGCAAGTGGCGAGGTGCTGACCCGCCTGCCGATGATCTTTTGGGCATCGGCTGCGATCACGAACGCGACATGGACAAACCTCTTTCAGATTGCGACAGAGGTGAAATCTGACACCCCCAGCATGTTGGGCGCGGGCAAGCGGAACCGGCGCCTTACCTTGTCCAGCGGGCATGGCCGCTTCTTGTCCGGGATTGTCGTCCCTGCGGCCAGACCCGGGTCTTTCCTCGAACACCCATGCTCTGCATCAGTCTGGCCTGCGGGCAACGTCGAAGGCCTCACGGCGAAGCTGCCGACAGACCTTGCGGAGGCCGCAGACCTGCACGTTCGCATCGAAGACGCGCTGGATCTCGGGTCGAGGCTCTGCATGCGGCCAGACACGGCCTGACTGCCGCGCCCGGGTCGGTCCACTGCGCAGATGTTCAAAGTGGGTGGCAGGGGCGATCGGCAACATCCGGCAGATCGCTTCGACCCCGTGCGCACAGCGATGGTCGGCGATGAATTTGATCATCACTTTGATCGGCGGTCGAACTCCGCCGTCGCAAAACATGTGCTGGCCTTGCGAAGGATCTGGTTCACCTGCCGCAACTCGCGGTTCTCGCGTTCCAAAACCTTCACGCACCTGGCCATCTCGCTGGCGACGCCCGGATGCTTGCCGCTGTCAACCTCGGCCTTCTTGCCTCGCTCGTTCAAGGTTTGAGAGGCACAACCAATGTTCACCGCAAGCAACACAGGCGCCTGCCATCGCGCCCCCGGCTGACCCGAACTGTCGAGGACCAAACGCACGGCGCGTTCACGCATTTCGGGGAAAACTTGCGCCTTGCCTTGCCCATCCGTGCAGTTGGCGGTTTCCGGTCCGTCGTGAGCGGCACCCGAGACCTTCGATATCCGAATCTGATCTGCGTCAATGCCACGAACGCCCAGCAGTGCGATGATTCGATATTTGCGAACGTTTGTTTCCGGGCCCCCGGTCATGCCCGGTACAGTGGGATCAGGACATCAGATGGGAAATCACGCAACGCCGCCAGAACCACCAGGGCCTTCGGATCTGTCCCGTCTGGTGTGGCCACTGGTCTTCTTGCTGTTTGGGTTCCTGTTTCTGTCCATGCAGATACCGTCGGGAACCTCGGCACCGACGGAAGTGTCCTACAGCGAAATCAAAGCCCTCATCCGCGCGGGCAAGGTGCGCGAGGCGACGCTGGAGGCGACAGCCATCGTCGCCACTCTGGACAACCCGACCGCAGAGGGTGCCAGCAATGTGCGTGCTGTCACCCCGCAGCAACCTGATGCAGGGCTGTTGCCGCTGCTTGAAGAAATGGGTGTCACGGTGACGGCCGAAGAACCGCGCACGCCGTCGCTTCTGGCCTCGTTGCTGCCATGGATGCTGATCCTTGCCTTCTATTTCTGGCTCAGCCGGAGGATGATGGGGGGTGGAATTGGTGGCATTGGCGGCGGCCTTCCGGGTGGCATTGGCGATTTTCTGGGCGGGCGGGCGGCAAAGCCGGTCAAACCCACCCGCAAAGTGACCTTTG
>JBIHZO010000530.1:0-2561 GCA_044231405.1 Cypionkella sp.
GGCCCCGCGGATCCAGTCTTCGTTGACGATACGAGGCTGGATCTGTCCGTACACGAACTGGAACCGGTTCAGGACCCCCAGATTGAAATCGGCGAACGCATCCCAGTGCTGCATGGCGAAACGGATGCGATTCAAGCTTGAGATGCAACCCTTGTCTTTGGAAACGACGCTCTGATCTCCACCAACGATACCGACGACGGCAGGGTGATGGCCGTGACTGTTTGCCAGTTGCGTGATCGTCTGGTTCGGCACGGAAATCGACCGGCCGCGGAGCGACAAGGTGGAGACGTGCTTGGTCCAGCGTGCATCCACCACGCTACCCCCGAACGGGTTCACTTTCGTTCCCTGGAACTTGCCCAGATAAAGCAGGTTTCCATCGAAATGGATCGCGTAGATGCCGGCGCCGGCGACCACCGAAGACGCCAGATTGCGGCGCGGACGAAAGACAAGGTCCGCGAACGCCGGGTTACCGGGCAGCGGCTGGTCCTGACGGACATCGATAACTTCCGTGCCGCGAAATGCGTGAATCTTCATGCTGTGCCCCTCCTAAGGGCGTGGCGATACAAGGGTTGTTCTGCCGGAGAGTCTGGCAGGGAGTGCGGTTGATGGGGCGCGCCAATCAGAGGATTTCGATCGGGACGCGCGGATAGGGGCGGCGGCCACCACATGGCCGGGCAAGTATTAATCGGGCCAATGGGTTGAATTCCGCAAAACATGGCTCGGCATCGTGCCATGGGCGCGCAGGTATCATGTGAACGGATCAGGGGGCGCGGTCGTAAAGGTCGTCATCGACATAGGGGTGGTCCCAGTCCCGAATTACCTCGAACACGCCACGGCGCTTGAAGACCCCGTGTTCGGCGAGTGCCGTCGTGACACGCGCGTGCAGGTTCCGTTCGGGGTGCCCGTTCCCCTTCAAGAGGATATCGTCGATCGTAAAACCGAAGGGCCCGTCGGCAGCGATCGCCACGACAACAAAATCTGCCCCGTCGTGATATTAATAATATTGGTACGTCCCCCGAAGCGCCAACTGCAAGGACCAGGGCTCACCCAAGCAATTCTCGAAACGCTGCGCGGTCCGCTTAAGATCACGGACCGAGCCGATGTGCCGGAACCGGCCGTCCCCCGTGATGTAGGGCGATGCGAAGGTCAACGTGTCGGTAAGTTTCGTCAGGATGTTCAGGGGGGTCTCACCTGCGATCAGACGTTGTGCGAGCGCCTCCCAGAGATTGGGGTAGTGCTGCCCTTCGTGAACCCAGGTCATTACCTGAACGAGGCGCTGCACCTCCTTCGACTGAAACCGGCCGACTATGGGCAAGCGCGCCAGCGCGGGCGGCAAGCCGCGCATCTGATCGGTCAGCCGCGCATCGAAGATTCCCCGCGACGCCACCACCGGGAGATCCTCGAGGTGGTCGGTCAGATAGCTGTGCCAGAAGACGTAGAAGTCTGGCTCTTGGGCCGTCTCCCCACATTTCTTGAGGATGCTGGTGAACCCACGCGGCAGATGGCCGTAAGCCTGTTCGAGGAGGGTCCGGGATTTTGTCTCGAGCAACTCGGTGCGAAGCTTTTCCATGTTGCCGGCCGGATGGCGGGCGGCAAGCACGGCATTCCACACGCTGCGACGGTGGCGGTTCGTCAGAAGATAGAGAGGGGCGTGAGCGCCGCCGAAAACGGGTTGAACGTGCGCATACATGGGCCCGGCCAAATAGCTCAGCTGGTACTCGAAGGCTGGGGCGAGCTGTGCCCGTGGCAGCACGGCGACCAGTTCGGCCGCCACGCGCTCCGGGCCCGAGGGTGCCACGGGGAAGAGAGGTGTGACGGAAGCGGAATGTTTCATGGGTACCTCGGGATCAGGAAGGGCTCCCCGTTAGGCGGGAAACCACGATGCTGGGCATCGGCATTTGACCAGTTTGGAAAGCTGTCAGCGGGTCGGCATCCCAGCCTTAAATTGATACAGGACAGCGATGTCCGAAGATCATGACCGCCCACTTGCCGACAGTAAGGAAGACGGTCCTCATGCGGCTGCCTCCATCTCGTGCGGTTCGGCGCGTTTTTTGGCGAAGCTTTCGGCGATCATCTGGTCGAGCCATGCCCGCTGTGCGCTCCGACGGCTCATCTGCTTGAGTTCAGCCTCGACCTCCTCGATGCTCGACATGGCCTTGGCGCGCTGCGCAGCATACTGAACCTCTTCTGCCCAAGCCTCAGTGACCAGGCGGCTAATCTCGTTTTGTTGGCGGCAGGCAAGCCGCGCAGCATAAACGGGCGGAGCGGGCGTCATCAGAAGAATTCCGAGGGCGGCCAAGTCGAGAAGGACCAACGCCACGATCACGGCCAGAATGCGGGATTTCAGCCACGGGGACTGAG
Organism: Cypionkella sp.; assembly: GCA_044231405.1. Lineage (GTDB taxonomy): Bacteria > Pseudomonadota > Alphaproteobacteria > Rhodobacterales > Rhodobacteraceae > Cypionkella. The sequence continues at coordinate 2,362 of JBIHZO010000530.1, forward strand.
CGGCAAGCGTCTCCAAAGCCGCCGCACTGGCGATAAGGCCCTCTGGCCGCGGGACATAGGCAGGGTCCATCTGGACCGCCTCAGCCACAGTCTCGGCCCGTCTGCGGGATTTCCGCATCGGCATTTTCGAAGAGCAGGTGGTGTTCTGCGCAGCGTGGTGTGATCGACGCAGAAAACGGTTTCATGATGTTCCCGCGATC
>JBIHZO010000531.1:0-2559 GCA_044231405.1 Cypionkella sp.
TTGAGGCGGCGCTGGGGCTGCTGCATCACCGGCCGGCGATGGCCTTGCAGGCGCCCGAATGACAAAGGGCCTGACTGTTGCCAGTCAGACCCTTGGAAGTCATGGTGAGCCGGACGGGATTCGAACCCATGACCCGCTGATTAAAAGTCAGCTGCTCTACCAGCTGAGCTACCGGCCCACGACTGGGGGCTGATTAGGAAGTTAAGCACTTGGGGTCAAGGGCAAAACGTCCGGCTCTGGCAAAAAGCTGCGATGCGGCGTATACGGCGCGACATGGAACAGGCACAAACCCTTGGCAACGTGGCCTTCATGAAGATGCATGGGGCCGGAAATGATTTTGTCATCATCGACTCGCGGGGACGCGGGGCGGTGGTGACAGAAGGCTTGGCGCGCGCCTTGGGCGATCGCAACCGTGGCGTGGGTTTCGACCAGCTGGCCGAAATCCGCGATTCAGACGGGGCTGATTTCGCGCTGGATTTCTGGAACAGCGATGGCAGCCGCGCCGGGGCCTGTGGCAATGCCACCCGCTGTGTCTGCGACTTCGTGATGCGCGGGACGGGGCGTGACGCGGTGACGCTGACCACCGCGCGCGGGGATTTGCGGGCGGTACGCGGCGCAGATGGCCGGGTGTCGGTGAACATGGGGCATCCGCAGCGCGACTGGGCGTCGGTGCCCTTGGCGCGGGATGTGGACCTGATGCATCTGCCGCTGGCGGGTGATCCGGTGGCCATTGGCATGGGCAATCCGCATTGCGTGTTCTTCGTGCCCGATGCCGAAGCGGTGGACGTCGCAGCGGTCGGTCCGGTGTGGGAGCATGATCCGCTGTATCCGCAACGCACGAATGTGGAATTCGCGTCTCTGATCGCGCCCGACCACCTGCGCATGCGGGTGTGGGAGCGGGGGGCGGGCATCACGCTGGCCTGTGGGTCGGGCACCTGTGCCACGGTGGTGGCGGCGCATTTGCGCGGCCTGACCGGGCGGCGCGTTGAGGTGGAGGTCGATGGGGGCGTGCTGGAGGTGGACTGGCGTGAGGATGGCGTGTGGTTGACAGGGCCCGTCGCGCATGTGTTCGACGGCGTGCTGACGCCTGCGTTTCTGGCCACGCTATGACCGCGCCGATTTTTGCGACGCTGGGCTGCCGTCTGAATGCCTATGAGACTGAGGCGATGAAGGAATTGGCGGCGGCGGCGGGCGTGTCCGGGGCTGTCGTGGTCAACACCTGCGCCGTGACCGCCGAGGCCGTGCGCAAGGCGAAACAGGAAATCCGCCGTCTGGCCCGCGAAAACCCCGGCGCGCAGATCATCGTGACCGGCTGTGCGGCGCAGACCGAGCCCGAGACATTCGCGGCGATGGCCGAGGTGACAAGGGTCATCGGCAACACGGAAAAGATGCAGGCGGGGACGTGGAACGCCTTGGGAGCCCCGGATCTGATTGGCGTCACAGAACGGGTGCAGGTCGATGACATCATGTCGGTGCGCGAAACGGCGGGCCATCTGATCGACGGCTTTGGGCGCCACCGCGCCTATGTGCAGGTGCAAAATGGCTGCGATCACCGCTGCACGTTTTGCATCATTCCGTTCGGGCGGGGCAACTCGCGGTCGGTGCCTGCGGGCGTTGTGGTCGAACAGATCAAGCGGCTGGTGGACAAGGGGTTTCACGAGGTGGTGCTGACGGGGGTCGATCTGACATCGTGGGGGGCCGATCTGCCAGCCACGCCTCGGCTGGGCGATCTGGTGATGCGGATCTTGCGGCTGGTGCCGGATTTGTCCCGTCTGCGGATTTCGTCGATCGACTCGATAGAGGCGGATGACGCGTTGATGGGCGCGATTGCGACCGAACCGCGCCTGATGCCACATCTGCACCTGTCGTTGCAGGCCGGCGACGATATGATCCTGAAGCGGATGAAGCGGCGGCATTTGCGCGACGACGCGATTGCGTTTTGCGAAGAGGCGCGACGTTTGCGCCCGGATATGGTGTTCGGGGCCGATATCATCGCGGGCTTTCCGACCGAGACGGAAGAGATGTTCCAGCAGTCCTTGCGGCTGGTGGAGGATTGCGGTCTGACCTTTCTGCATGTGTTTCCGTTCAGCCCCCGCAAGGGCACGCCGGCGGCGCGGATGCCGCAGGTGAAGGGGCCCTTGGTCAAAGAGCGGGCCGCCCGGTTGCGCGTGGCGGGGGACGCGGCTTTGGCGCGTCACCTGACGGCGCAGGTTGGGATGAGCCACCGCGTGCTGATGGAAAGCGCGCGGATGGGGCGGACAGAGCAGTTCACCGAGGTGGATTTCGGCACGGATCAGCCGGAGGGGCAGATTGTCGGGGCGGTCATTGTCGGGACCAACGGCGGGCGCTTGGTCGTTTAGGGCGGAGTGCACCCTTTTGAGCATATCCCCGCCTGCCACTCATAGCCGCGGTCGGCCCGATAGCTGCCTTTGCCCAACCCTGGCCCTGCAAAACTGTCCATCAGTTCAAAGGCATGCACATGTTTTGCGGGCTTGTGGCCCAACTGCCGTTGCACCAGCAGCCGCGCCATTGGCCACGGGCAGCGCCGCATTGTTCAGA
>JBIHZO010000126.1:0-8612 GCA_044231405.1 Cypionkella sp.
CACCCGCGATCACCACACCCGCAGGCAATCCCCAGCGCGTGGCCAAAGCGGCACGCAACTGGCCTGACACGCCCGAGCCTTCGACCAAGCTGGGCATCTGGTCACGCCGCATGCCTGCCGCATCCAGCAAATCATCCGACCAATCGCGACGCCCGGTGTCCAACCAAGCCGTTCCTGCGGCATCCGACATCTCTGACACATGGTCGCCCGTCAGCCAGAGGCGCAGATAGTCCTTTGGCAACAGGACTTTGGCGACCTTGTCCCAAAGCGCGGGTTCATGCCGCTGCATCCATATCAATTTTGGCGCTGTGAAGCCCGGGAACACTATGTTCCCGGTCAGGCGCCGGAACATAGGATCGTCGTCCAACTCGCGCGCCTCTTCCGCCGCGCGGGTGTCGTTCCACAGGATGCAGGGCCGCAGAACCTGATCCGCGGCGTCAAGGACAGTCGCCCCGTGCATATGGCCTGACAAACCAATGCCACGCACGCCAGACAGACCATGCACCGACAGCGCGTCCATCACGGTTTCCGCCGCCGCAATCCAGTCGGACGGCGCTTGTTCGGATTGGCCCTCATGCGGGCGCTGCACAGTCAAAGCGGCGGTCGCCTCGGCCAGCACGACCTGATCTTCGTCGATCAGAATGCCTTTCAGGCCCGAGGTACCCAGATCAAGACCAATGTACATCACACGGCCGACGCGGGCTTTTTGCCCATGATGATCATGCCAAGGATGTCTTCATCGGTGACTTCATTCACGTTGACGGTGCCCACACGCTGGCCGTTTTTCATAACGACAGCACGGTCGCACAGCTTCATCACGGAATGAATGTCATGCTCAATCAGGAAAATTCCCAAGCCCTGCTTTTTCAATTCCTGAATCAGCTCGGCCACCATCTGGGTTTCTTGCGGGCCAAGTGCGGCGGTGGGTTCATCCATGATCAGGATCTTGGCGTTGAAATAGACCGCACGCGCAATGGCGACCGACTGGCGTTGACCGCCCGACAGCGCCGACACCGGCACATTGAACTTGCGGAAGTTCGGGTTCAATCGCGCCATGATCTTGCGGGTTTCAGCCTCCATCGCGGAATCATCGACAAAGCCACCTTTGCCCACAATCTCACGCCCCAGAAACAGGTTTGACGCCGCATCCAGATTGTCGGCCAAGGCCAGCGTCTGGTAGATCGTCTCGATGTTGTAGGCGCGCGCATCGCGCGGATTGTTGATCTCGGCCCGCTCGCCGTTGATGTAGATCTCACCGGCATCGGCCTTGTAGGCCCCCGACAGACATTTGATCAGCGTCGATTTGCCCGCGCCGTTGTGGCCCAGCAGGCCCACAACCTCGCCGGGATGCAGGTCGATGGACACGTGATCCACGGCCTTGATGCCACCGAAGGCGATGGAAATGTCTTTCAACTCGACGAGAGGTGTTCCAGAGTTTGCCATGATCATCCCCTCACTTGGTTTTCTTGCGGTAAAGATTGTCGAGGTAGACGGCCAGAACCAGCGCCACGCCGACAACGATCTTGCGGTAGGACCCGTCGCCAAAGCCGATCAGCACCATGCCAGTCTGCAAGGATTGCATCACGAGCGCGCCGATGATGGCGCCGTAAATGGTGCCGACGCCGCCCGCCAAAGACGTACCACCAACCACAGCCGAGGCGATGACGTAAAGTTCGTCCAGATCACCCAAAGCGTTGGTGGCCGAATTCAGACGGGCCGAGGCGACAACCGCCGCCAAGCCCGACAACAGCCCCATCAGCGCGAAGATTTTCAGCGTCACCCAACGGGTATTGATGCCTGACAGCGCCGCCGCCTCTGGGTTGCCACCGATGGCAAATACATAGCGGCCAAAGCGGGTGCGGGTCATCAGAATGGTCATCGCTATGCCCACCACCGCGAGGATCAGCACCGGATAGGCAAAGCCGTGGCCAACGAACGCATCCTCTGGCAGGTTTTGCTGCTTCAGAATGCCCTTTGGCCATGGGTAGCTGTTGACCACCAGAACCGCCCCGATCAACGCACCGCAGCCCAAAGTCGCAAGCGCGGTTTCTGCCCACATCGGACGCAAGGCAAAGCCGTGCTTTTTGCGCGCCGTCCGTCCTGACTTCAACAGCCACAGCACCGCCGCACAGCCCAAAAGGCCGACGGCCCAGCTGCCGACAGACCCAATGGACCCCATCGGACCGCCGCCCAGCAGCGCGAATGTCTCGTCCACCGGTGAAATCGTGCGGCCACTGGCCGACAGAAACGCCATGCCGCGCCAGACCATCAGGCCGCCCAGTGTGACGATGAACGACGGGATGCCACGATAGGCGATCAGCCAGCCGTGGAACGCCCCGATGAAGGTGCCCGCCAGCAGACCGACCATCACCGTGATCACCCAGGTGGCCGGATTGCCAAGCCCCAGAAACTGCGGCAGAATTTCAACTTGCAGCAGGCCCATCACCATGCCGGTGACGCCCACAATAGACCCGACCGACAGGTCGATGTTGCGCGTGATGATGATCAGCACCATCCCCGTCGCCATGATCCCGGTCATTGAGGTTTGCACCGACAGGTTCCACAGGTTGCGCGGTGTCAGGAACACGCCCTCGCCGTTGACCAGCGCCCCATACAGATGAAAGCTGAACCAGATCAGCAGCAGCGCGCCAACCATCCCCAGCATGCGGGTGTCAAGTTCGGTGTCGCGCACAAAGCGGGCAACCGGGCCAAGTTTGGCATCATTGGTTTGCGGCGCATGTGAAGGGGCGGTCGGTGTGTTTGTCATGTCCTCGTCCATCATCTGAGAGGGGGGATCACGCAGCAGCATCAACAGCCGGGTCGGCCCAAGGGGCGGTGCGGGCTTGATCTGCCGGGTAAACGAAATCCGGCGCACCTTTGCGGCGCGCCGGATCGCTAGACTAGCTTACTGGCAAGCAGCGACGCCTTCCATGGCGCCCTCGCAAGCCTGCTCTTTGGTGATGTGACCTGCGTCAATCGCCAGATTCAGCGTGTCTTTGGTGATGGGCGTCGGAGCCAGCAGGATCGCGTTCATTTCAACGCCATTGGCGCCGCCGTTGAACTTCGATGCGCCTGCAATGGCGTCCAAAGCCGCACCACCGGCCAAGGCTGCTGCGATCTCGCCGGCGGCTTTACCCAGTTGACGCGAGTCCTTCCAAACCGAAACGGTCTGGGTGCCACGTGCCACACGGTTGATGGCCGCCAAGTCGCCGTCCTGGCCACCGACCGGGATCACCAGACCTTGGGCGGACAAAGCAGCCACAACGCCGCCAGCCATGCCGTCGTTTTCCGACAGAACAGCGTCGACCGCGTTGTTGTTGGCGGTCAGGATCTGCTCCATGTTCTTCTGGGCATTCTCTGGCTTCCAACCGTCGGACGAAGCTTCGCCCACGATCTTGATGGTGCCAGCAGCCACAGCCGCGCCGATCACTTCTTCCATGCCTTCACGCAGGAAGGCCGAGTTCGGATCGCCGGGGTCGCCCAGGATGATCGCATAGTTGCCATCCGGCTTCACCTTCGTGACTTCTTCCGCGATGATGCGGCCGACGCCCTTGTTGTCAAAGGTCAGATAGAAGGTGCGAGCATCTTCGATCAGACGGTCATAGCCCACAACCGGGATACCCTCGGCGGCGGCTTTCTCGATGGCTGGGCCAATGGCGTCTTTGTCCCAGGCGTTGATGATCAGCGCGTTCGCGCCCTGAGCGATCAGCGCGTCGATGTCCGACAGCTGCTTTTCAGCCGACGACTGTGCGTCCGCCGAAATATACTCGTCGCCAGCAGCCTCGATGGCTGCCTTCATCGCCGCTTCGTCGATTTTCCAGCGCTCTTCCTGAAAGCTGGCCCAAGACACGCCGATTTTCTTACCTTCAGCCAGTGCTGCCGAAGAGAAACCCGCCGCTGCGATCACGGCGATAATAAGTGCATTACGCATAAGTATCCTCCCTATGGATTCGGCCAGCGCATGGCCGATCCGGCAGATTCGCCGGAACAGGCGCGAAAATGCCGCGAATAATTTTAGTTGTCAAAATAAAAATATTCGTGAATGCATAGGTTGCATAACAATCTTGCGGATTAATGCTGCTGTGCAGCAATTTATGGGCAGGACTGTCATCGCACAGATGATTTTTTCTTCAGGATGCAAAGAAATGGCGCCAAATGGGCTGCTTGGAGAAGGGGCAGAGGGGCGCAAAGGTGTCGGGCCACTGATTCCGCCTTTCTCGGTGGCACAGCGACCGCTGCGGCTGCAAGTGTTCGAGTGTGTGCGCGCGGCGGGCTTGATTGCCCGCGTACAGGTGGCAAAGGATCTGGGGGTCAGCCCTGCGTCTGTGACCACGATAACATCGGAACTGATAGACGCAGGTTTGATCGAAGAGGTTGCTGTCCCGCGTGACGGCGACGCGGGCAGAGGCCGCCCTGCGGTGGCACTGGGCGTGCGTGCAGGCGCGTGCCGAGTGGCTGGGATGAAGCTTTCGGATCGCGAGCACACTGTGGTGATTGTCGATTTTGCGGGCAATCTTCTGGCGGATGACGTGATCAAACGCCGCCCCGGCCCGATGACGTTGGAAGAATTGCTGGACGCGGTGGAAACCCTGCTGGCCCGTGTCTGTGCCAAGGCCGGGATCACAGCGTCAGACCTGTCCGCCGTCGGCATTGGCGTGCCGGGCTTTGTCGATGTGTCCGAAGGCATGGTGCTGTGGTCGTCGGTGCTGCTGGAACGCTCTGTGCCTTTGGCGGCGGCGGTCAGCGCCCGCCTTGGCCTGCCGATCAGCATCGACAATGACGCCAATCTGGTGGCCTTGGCCGAGTTGTGGTTTGGCGCTGGCCGCGATCTGCCTGATTTCGCGGTGGTCACCATTGAACACGGCGTCGGCATGGGTTTTGTGATGAACCACCGCATCTATCGCGGCGCGCAGCGGTTGGGGATGGAGTTGGGCCACACCAAGGTTCAGTTGGACGGCGCGCTTTGCCGCTGTGGCCAGCGCGGCTGCCTTGAGGCCTATGTCGCGGACTACGCCCTGGCACGGGAGGCGACGACGGCACTGAACTGGGGCCACAAGGAGGGCCAAAGCATCGCCGTGCTGCTGGAAAGCCTTTATGATCACGCCAAGGCAGGGAATGCCACGGCACGGTCAATCTTCCGCCGTGCGGGGCGCTATCTTGCGGTGGGATTGTCCAATGTGATCAATCTGTTCGATCCTGCGCTGATCATCCTGTCCGGCGACCGGATGCGATATGACTATCTTTACGCTGCCGAAACGCTGGCGGAAATGGACAGTCTGGCAATCAACACTGGCCGCCCCCGCCCACCGATCGAAATTCACGCCTGGGGCGATCTTTTGTGGGCACATGGCGCGGCGGCATTGGCGCTGTCGGCAGTCAGTGACGGGCTGTTGGCCCCGCCGCCCTGAGCGCCCGCTCGTCAATGCTGAATGATCCCACCGACCGTGAGCCTTGGCAGGTGGAGGACAGGTCAACCGTGCCTTCATTTGCGTGCATAAACATCCTCGTATCGGATGATGTCATCTTCCCCAAGGTAGCTGCCGGTCTGCACCTCGATCAACACCATCGGCAGTTTGCCGGGGTTTTCCATGCGATGCAGGGCCCCCAAGGGGATGTAAACCGACTGGTTCTCCGTCACCAGTTGCACGCGATCGTCGATGGTAACGCGCGCGGTGCCCTGCACCACGATCCAGTGTTCAGACCGGTGATGATGGCTCTGCAGGCTCAGTGCCGCCCCCGGCTTCACCACAATCCGTTTGACCTGAAAGCGGTCTGCCAACACAAGGCTTTCGTAATAGCCCCAAGGCCGGTGATCGGTTGGAAACTGCGTCGCCTGCTTGGCCCCTCGCGCCTTGAGCGCCGCGACGGCTTCTTTCACCCGCTGGCTGTCGGCCTTGTGCGCGATGATCACCGCGTCGGGCATGGCGACCGCCACAATGTCCGAAAGCCCGATGCCCACCAGTTCCAGCGCGGCAGATTCCGACCGCAACAGAGTGTTGGCGCAGTCAATCGCGATGGCATGATCGGACACCACATTGCCCGCAACATCCGGGTCCGATTCTTGCCAGACCGCCTCCCAGCCGCCCAGATCTGACCAGTTGCCGTGATAGGGCATCACGGCCAGATTGGTTGATCGCTCCATGATCGCGTAGTCGATCGAAATATCCTCGACTGCGGCCCAAGGTACAGCGGCAAGGCGGATAAAGCCCAGATCCGACTCGGCCGCCACCACCGCCGCGCCAACCGCTTCCAGTATCTGCGGCGCATGGCTGCGATAGGCGTCCAGAATGGCGCGGGCGGTGAACAAGAAGATGCCGGCGTTCCACAGGAAACTGCCGTCGGCCAGCATTCTGGCCGCCCGCGCCGCGTCCGGCTTTTCCACAAAGCGCGCGAGGGGTTGTGGGGTGGTGGCCAAAGCATCGGCGCCCTCGGCCAACTGCAAGTAACCATAACCGGTTTCGGGCCGGTCTGGCTTGATGCCAAAGCTGACCAGATCACCCGCCAAGGCCTGCGGAACTGCAGCCTGTACTGTCGCCCGAAAGGCTGCGGCATCAAGGATGACATGGTCAGAAGGAGCCACAAGCATCAACGCATCGGCGTCGTTTTGCGCCAGCCAAAGCGCCGCAGCCGCAATCGCCGGCGCAGTATTGCGCCCGGAGGGTTCGATCAGCGTGGCCTTTGCACCAGACTGAATGGCCGCCAGTTGCTCGGCCACGACAAAGCGGAATGGCTCTCCGGTGATGACAACGGGCGCAGCATACTCCGGCCCTGACAACCGCCGCACGGAGGCTTGAAACAGGCTTTCGTCGCCCATCAACCGGGCAAACTGCTTGGGGAAACTTTGCCGCGACAGCGGCCAAAGCCGGGTGCCAGAACCACCGCACAAGATGACGGGGTTGATCTGCGCAATCTGGGTCATGGGGGCGATCCGTTTCTGGGTTTGGCGCATTGTGTCGCGCAAGCCTGTGGCAGGATTAAGGAAGAAATCGCGATCCGCGCAAACCAACCAGATTTGGGGCAAGGAATGTGTGGTATTTGCCAAGCCCTCAAGGCCAAAGCGGTTCAATCCGCCAAGACCAGCGCCGCCGAGCGTTCCGCCAAAGCCGCAATGGTTTTGGACGGGTGCAGCCCCATTGGCCGCGATGTGGCCGACCATGGCCAAGGGCCTGATTTCGGCAGTGTGATCTTGGGCTATTGCCAGATAACTCAGATCCGGCGAGTTGATGGGCGGCGCCTTGCAGCCGATGTCATTATTGCCCCAATGCACCCAACAGCCCTGCTTGCGGCCAGCCAACAGGCATGCGCCGCCAAAGCCGCTGCCAATAACGATGGTGTCAAACCACAGATCAGCTCCTGTCCGGTGGATGGCGGTCGGGATTCGATCAGTTGCTGCGCAAGTGGTGTGTCGGGTGTCAGCAGATGGGTGGTGCCTTTGGCAAAACAGACACTTCGGGGGCCGCCACCATCCGCCGCGCCATTTACATCCCCTTTTGCTTTGGCCCATCGGTTGGTGCAGGCGCCAAGGCCCGAACCGGGGCCAGGCACGACAGACTTTTTCCAAGCCAAGCGGACGGATCGTGATGCCGCCGTGATCCACTGAGACGCGCCAGAAACACGTCCAGTCTGCAAGGGCTTGTGCCAAAAACACCTCTTCGCCGGGCGGGCCCGGAAATCTGTGGGCGGTGGCCAGACATGGCAAAAAACACCGTGCCGGACGCCACCCAAAGCCGGATTGGAAGTGATGCGCCAACGGCCATCAGCGGCATGATCAGCAGGGCCAGCAAGACACAGAACACCTCCATCTGGGCGCTGAAATGCAAAAGCCCTGCCAGACCCGCCTGCCAGCGGCCCGCGCCACGGTCAGACCCGACAAAGCCCAACGCGGCCCCCGCCAGCCGCGCCGCGCCCAAGCCGCCCTGCCCGTCGAACAGCTCCCAAACGCAGCCAGCACCGGCAGCGGCGCCGCTCCGTCCAAAACCCAAACCAACAGCAACAAAACAGCGCCCGAACACCTGCCAGCTTCTGCCCGGAATACTGGTCGTGTTGCGCACCATATCTTTGCTTTGGTCCAGCGTTGGAAAGGCTGCTGCAAAGCTCTGCAGGGAAATCCACGGCGAAATCGCAGGGGCATCGGTGCGGCTGACAAGGCCTTGTGCAAACACTGCCCCGGCGATCATCACGGCCATGCCAACGGCCTGGAAAGACTGGACCGCAAAGCCGCTGGCCAAGGTGGCAATGAACTGCAAAATCCGCTCGCCAGCCAACATCCGCGCGGCACCGGAGACAAAGGGGATGCAAACGGTCAGGATCGGCGACAGCCGCAACAGGGCGTCGGTCACCTGTCCGCCCTCGCCTTTGGGGCCAGCGCGTGGAAATGGGCCACCATCGCCGCTCATTCCCTCAGCCAAAGCAACACCCGGATGCAGTTCAGCAGCATCATCGTCATGCAGGTGAAAAGCGCGGGCGCGCGTGGAACGGGGCCAACGAGGATCGGATCATCATTGGCAGGGGGTCAGGTCCGGTTCGACCGGGAACGGAAAAAACACAAGGCGGACCCCGCCGCCCCGAGAAATCGCGCAGCCCAGCATCCGCACGGTGGTGTTCAACTGCAA
>JBIHZO010000532.1:0-2539 GCA_044231405.1 Cypionkella sp.
AAGGGCCATCCGCTGGTGCAGCGCCAAGGTCTGACCTTGGCCGATCTGACCGATCAGCCATGGATTCTGCCGCGTCAGGAAACCAGTTTGCGACGGCAGGTGGAGGAAGGCTTCCGGCAAATGGGCCTGCGCCCGCCCGCCAATATTGTGGAATCGGTGTCGATCCTGACCAATCGCGCGCTGGTGCTGTCCGCCGATTACCTTGTGGTATGGCCGGTGCAACTGGCCCGGTTCGAGGCCGATCTGGGTTTGGTGCAGGCGCTGGATATTCCGCTTCCGACCACCCGCCGGCCCATCGGCATTTCAACCCGCCGCGACGCCCGGCTGTCCCCAGCGGCGGCTACTCTGATCGCGGCACTTCGTCAGGCTGCGGGGTTCTGATTTTGTCGGTCCAGACCGGCAGAAGCCTGTCGCTTTGCAAATCAGATCGGTTTGCCAGCGTTGGCCCGCTGCGCAAGGGCGGGAGTGCGGTCTGCGGCCCGCACTCGCCGGGTGACTTCTTGCTGCATTTTGCATTTTGATACCAAATTTGCAGCATATAAGAAGGGAGGCAAAGGAGTCGCCATGCAATCCCTGACCCGCCCTTTCGGCGTTCCACCTGTGCAGGTCGACGGTCCCGAGGATGCGCCTTCGGTCATTTTTGCCAATGCGCTGGGAACTGATCCGCAGCGTTGGGACCGGGTGCTGCCACTGTTGCCGCGTGGGTTGCGCCACATCCGCCATGACAAGCGCGGCCCTGTGGTGTTTGTGGGCCTGTCCGCAGGCGGTCTGATCGGTCAGGTGGTGGCCAGTCAGTGGCCTGATCTGCAGCGGGCATTGGTGCTGTCGGCCTTTGGCCATTCCGAAATTGACCAACTGATCGCGCGCTTGGATCTGATTGTGGCTATGCTTCTTAACTGTCCGTCCTGGGAGGTTGACATCGTGCTGCACGGGAGGCGGTTGACGCAGTCCGAGAACCGGCTGGGGGGAGTGAGCGTGTTCAGGAAAAGTGGGAACCGGTTTTCTGGTTCGAACTGGCGAAAAATGGAGAACTGACATGGTCCAGCCGCTGCATGCCCTCCGGCATTCCGCCTCGCAGACCGCCGGGTCTTGTGTAGCCATCGGCCTTGCACCGGGGGGCGCGGGGTTGGACATCGACCGCACCGAGCTCGGCCGCCACATCGCCGGACCAGACGTGCCGGAGTTTCGCGGTTGGGGCCGGGCGATCCCTGATTTCGAGACAGGGATCTGGGGTTTTGACACCATCAAATGGCGGTCGGTGATGGGCCGCAGCGGGCGTGCGATGGCCCGCCATATCGCACTTCGGACCGTGGCGCAGGGCATCGGCATCGGGCTGCGCACGGGGATGCATCTTGACGATGAAGACAACGCCGCCAACCCGGTGCTGAACCTTGTCGAACAGGTCCGCCGCAGTGAAACCTTGCCGGCGCGCAAGCGGGACACAGGCGTTTACCGTTTTGATAGCCGTCTGCAAGGCGACGGCGAAACCATTTTTCGGGATATCTAGGCCATGACAGCCCCCTGCATCATTTGCGTCGCCATCACCGGGTCCCTGCCGCGCAAATCGGATAACCCTGCGGTTCCGATCACGATTGCCGAACAGATCGAGTCGACCCATGCGGCATTCGAGGCCGGGGCAACCATCGCCCACTGCCATGTGCGCAACGACGATGAGACCCCCTCCGCCGACCCCGAAAGGTTCGCGGCGCTGAAGGCCGGCTTGGAAAAGCATTGCCCCGGCATGATCGTGCAACTGTCCACAGGGGGCAGGTCCGGCGCGGGGCAGGCGCGCGGTGCCATGCTGCCCCTGCGCCCCGACATGGCCAGCCTGTCGGTGGGGTCGAACAACTTTCCGACCCGCGTTTATGAAAACCCGCCGGATCTGGTCGATTGGCTGGCGTCCGAAATGGTCAAATACGATGTGAAACCCGAGGTGGAGGCCTTCGATCTGTCGCATATCCTCAAGGCGCGCGACATGTGGGACAAGGGCCAGATCAAGGACCGCCCTTATGTGCAATTCGTGATGGGGGTCAAGAACGCCATGCCTGCCGACCGCGAGGTGTTTGATTACTATATCAAAACCGTGCACCGCTTGTTCGGGCCGGACACGCCTTGGTGTGCGGCAGGGATCGGACCGAGCCAATTCGTTCTGAACGATTGGGCGGTTTCATCCGGCGGACACGCGCGCACGGGGTTGGAGGACAACGTGCGGCTGGACAAAGCCACGCTTGCGCCCTCAAACGCCACCCTCGTGCAGCGGGTGGTTGATCTTTGCGAGAAATATGAACGCCCGGTCGCGAGTTGGGCGCAGGCCCGGGAGATTTTGGGGTTGAAGTCTGCGTTCCCGTGACGAACTGATTGCGAAAGCATGGCCCTCGATCTGACCGACTTGGGTCAGTGTTGTGGCCGCCATCTGTTCAGCCGACCCGAAAGGATGACGATGCCCGCCGCCCCTGCAGACTCTTTGCTTTACGGCCGCCTGTTCAGTGATGATGACACCGCCCGGCTGTTCACCGACAGTGCGGAAATTCGCGCGATG
>JBIHZO010000127.1:0-8585 GCA_044231405.1 Cypionkella sp.
CGAAATCGGCATTTCCGTGCCAAAACTTTGCGCCACAGACAGCATCGATGCCTTCGGGTCCTGCCGTCTGTGCTTGGTCGAGATTGAAGGGCGTAACGGCACCCCCGCTTCGTGCACCACCCCGGTTGCGCCGGGCCTGAAAGTCCACACCCAGAACGCCAAACTGAAGCAACTCCGGCGCGGCGTGATGGAGCTTTATATCAGCGATCACCCGCTTGACTGCCTGACCTGCAGCGCCAATGGCGACTGTGAATTGCAGGATATGGCGGGCGCAGTGGGCCTGCGCGATGTGCGCTACGAGGCTGTCGAAACTCATTTCAAAGCGAAAGACACTTCGGGAATTGTCAACCCGCACTATGTGCCCCGCGACGATTCAAATCCCTACTTCAGCTATGACCCGCAAAAATGTATCGTTTGTTCCCGGTGCGTTAGGGCTTGCGAAGAGGTGCAGGGCACGTTTGCTCTGACAATCGAGGGCCGGGGGTTTGAGAGCCGTGTATCGTTCGGGGCCAAGACTGACACCGCCTTGACATCTGATTGCGTCTCCTGCGGTGCCTGCGTCCAAGCCTGCCCCACCGCAACGTTGCAGGAAAAGTCGATCATCGAAATTGGCACCCCCGAGCGCTCTGTCATCACCACCTGCGCCTATTGTGGCGTTGGCTGCAGTTTCAAAGCCGAAATGCGCGGCGATGAGCTGGTGCGAATGGTGCCCTACAAGCATGGTAAGGCCAACCGTGGCCACTCTTGTGTGAAGGGACGGTTTGCCTACGGCTATGCCAGCCACAAGGATCGCATTCTGAACCCCATGATCCGCGACAGCATCAACGACCCGTGGCAGGAAGTGTCCTGGGACGAAGCCATGGAGTTCACGGCCAACCGGATGAAGGGCATCATAGCAAAGCATGGTCGGCATTCGGTGGGCGTCATCACGTCGTCACGCTGCACGAATGAAGAGGCCTATCTGGTCCAGAAGCTGACCCGTGCCGTGTTTATGAACAACAATACAGATACCTGTGCTCGCGTGTGTCACTCGCCCACCGGCTACGGATTGGGTCAGACGCTGGGCACATCGGCAGGGACGCAGGATTTCGACTCCGTTGAACAAACGGATGTCGTGATCGTCATCGGGGCCAATCCGACCGATGGCCACCCAGTGTTTGCAAGCCGTTTGAAGAAGCGGCTTCGCAAAGGCGCGAAACTGATCGTCGTTGACCCACGCCGCACCGACATGGTGGAAAGCCCGCACATCAAAGCAGCGCACCATCTGGCGTTGACCCCAGGCACGAACGTGGCGATCGTCACGGCTTTGGCGCATGTGATTGTGACTGAAGGTTTGTATGATCAGGCTTTCATCCAGGAACGCTGCGATTGGGATGAATTTCAGGACTACGCCGAATTTGTCAGCCAACCCCACCACTCCCCAGAAGCAGTCGAATTGCTGACCGGTGTGAAAGCCGACGAGGTGCGCGCTGCGGCCAGGTTGTATGCCTTGGGCGGCAATGGTGCGATTTACTATGGTCTTGGCGTTACAGAACATTCTCAGGGTTCGACGACTGTAATCGGCATCGCAAATCTGGCCATGCTGACCGGCAACATTGGCCGCCCAGGGGTCGGCGTGAACCCGTTGCGCGGGCAAAACAACGTGCAAGGGTCCTGCGATATGGGTTCTTTCCCCCACGAGTTGCCAGGCTATCGCCACGTCAAAGGCGCAGAAGTGCGTGAGATATTTGAATCTCTTTGGGGCGTGAAGATTGACGACGAACCTGGTTTGCGCATCCCCAACATGTTGGACGCTGCGGTTGAGGGCACGTTCAAGGCCCTCTATTGTCAAGGCGAAGACATCCTGCAATCGGACCCAGACACAAAACACGTCGCAGCCGGTTTGGCCGCGATGGATTGCGTGATTGTGCATGATCTTTTCCTGAACGAGACGGCAAATTACGCGCATGTGTTCCTGCCTGGCTCCACCTTTCTTGAAAAGGAAGGAACATTCACAAATGCCGAACGCCGCATCAACAGAGTGCGCAAAGTGATGGCGCCAAGAAATGGTTACGCTGATTGGGAAGTGACGCAGTTGCTGGCAAACGCCATGGGCGCGGGTTGGACCTATACACATCCCTCGCAGATCATGGACGAAATCGCGATGACAACGCCCTCTTTCGCGGGCGTTACCTATGATTTGCTGGAAGAAAAAGGTTCCGTTCAATGGCCCTGCAACGCATCGGCTCCGAACGGCACGCCTTTGATGCATGTCGATGCCTTCGTCCGTGGCAAGGGCAAGTTCATCAACACCGAATATGTGGCGACAGATGAACGGACTGGCCCGCGCTTTCCGCTTTTGCTCACCACCGGCCGGATCTTGTCGCAATACAATGTTGGTGCCCAGACAAGACGCACGGAAAACGTCGTTTGGCATGATCAGGACCTGCTGGAGATTCACCCTCACGATGCCGAAGTGCGCGGCGTCAAAGATGGCGACTTTGTGCGGCTTGCCAGCCGGTCTGGCAACACCTCGCTGCGGGCCAAGATCACAGATCGTGTCAATCCGGGCGTGGTTTACACCACGTTCCACCACCCCGACACGCAGGCAAACGTGATTACGACTGATTATTCGGATTGGGCAACCAACTGCCCCGAATACAAAGTAACGGCCGTTCAGGTATCCCCCAGCAATGGCCCTTCGGAATGGCAAGCCGAATACTCGGCGCAAGCCACGAAGTCGCGCCGGATCGCGGCCGCCGAGTGATGCAAGCAC
The DNA here is from genome assembly GCA_044231405.1 of Cypionkella sp. Taxonomy (GTDB): domain Bacteria; phylum Pseudomonadota; class Alphaproteobacteria; order Rhodobacterales; family Rhodobacteraceae; genus Cypionkella. Next base: position 2,756 of record JBIHZO010000127.1, read on the forward strand.
ACCGCCTTTTTCCGCGCCTGTCTTTTGACACAGGCGCGGAACAGTCCGGCAACCGCGCATTGCCAGAAGAGGTGGCGATCGCGTTGTCATTCAATGGCAGCACGCAAGCGGTCATGATGGCAACGCCCACCGACCTGCATGACTTTGCATATGGCTTCGCTTTGACCGAGGGCATCGCAAAGCCAAATGAAGTCCAAAGCATTGAGATTGTTGAGACATCCCGTGGCCTTGATGTCCAGCTCTGGCTGGACCCCTCTGCCGAAGCACGGCTTTCCAAGCGCAGACGCACAATGGCTGGGCCGGTTGGCTGTGGGCTATGCGGGATCGACAGTCTTGAAGAGGCCACGCGCAACCTTCCACCGGTACCCAAAAGCGCTTTCCGGATGACTTCCCGCGATGTCATGGCGGCCGTTGCGGCGCTTCCTGGCTCGCAACCATTGCACGATATCACGCGTGCGGTCCACGCCGCGGGATTTTGGTCTGGCGCGCTGCTGACCACCCGTGAGGACGTTGGCCGCCACAACGCACTGGATAAACTTGCTGGCCATCTGATCCGCAATCTTCATCCGACCGGAGCGGTTTTGCTGACCAGCCGCGTGTCGATCGACATGGTACAGAAGGTGGCGGCGCTTGGCCTGCCGATGATTATTGCCGCCTCCGCACCAACGGCTCATGCGGTTGAAATGGCCGACGCTGCCGGAATAACCCTGATCGCCTTGGCCCGCCCTGACCGCTTTGAGGCCTACACCCACACTGATCGCATTGCCAAGGAGAGCGCCCATGTCGCATGACGGCCCGCACGCCAAACTGATTTATATGGCTAACCAAATCGCGAAATTTATGGAGTCCAAGCCACATGCAGAAGGCGTGAACCTTTTGGCGTCTCATATCAATGACTTCTGGGAGCCTCGGATGCGCAACCACCTTTTTGAAGTGCTTGACACTGGCGGTGCTGGTCTGCGGCCATTGGTGCTGGAAGCGGCTCCTTCAATCAAGCGACCGACTTTGGCTGCTTAAGGCTGCCGTCTTGCAAGCGCAAGGCAAGTGACCATACCGATCCAGAAACCGATTGCGGCCAGCAGTGTGGCAACTGTCAATTGTCTGCTATCCGCATGGCTGGCAGACAGCGCTGCGCGCATAAGCCCGCCCAACTGACAACGCATGTCAACGCGATCGCTTTGTGCATCAAATACCCTCCCAAACCCGTTTGCCATCATATTGGCCCTTCTGGCCAACAGTTCACGAAAGTTCGATGCTGCAACGCAGCGACCGAAACGAAGTCTTGAGCGAGTATTCGGTTTGGCTTACGATTTGACGGCAGGGTTCGGCTGCCATTTATTCAAAGATGCTTTTTGATGGGAGGCGTTTGATGCGGAATGTTGTTTTGCGCCCCGGCTCTTCCGGGCCATTCGTTCGGGACATGCAACTGGCATTGAACAGTCGGCTCAACCCAAGTCCGAATTTGATCGTTAACGGCATCATGACGACCCAAACCCAGCAGGCAGTGCGCGCGTTTCAGCGTACGAACTGGTTGGAGGAGGATGGCATTGCCGGTCTCTGCACCTTGGATGCCATCTATAACACAGAGGCCGCTGCACCCATCTTGCACAACGTTCCCTATTTCTCGCAGCCCACCGCGACGACCTGCTGGGCTGCTGCGACTGCAATGTTGAAAAGTTCCAGTGTGGGCTTGATCCGCATGGGAACACCTCTGCGGCTTTTGAATGCGCAGGGAGCACTGATCAATGAAAGTGAACGTGGTGAGGGGCTTGCGGTGCATCGCGCCTTTGCCTTGATCCACGGCCTGAACTATCGGGCGCCGCAATCCTGGCCCGTGGCAGATTTGATTGCGCTGCTGCAACGTGGTCCCGTGATGATGGAATTGCTGTGGAATCCAGGCCGCTTTCGAAGGGGCAGCGGCTCGCCTGGACACTACGTTGTCATCGTTGGGGCCCGCGGGTCACATGCGCCCGACGGCAACAGCACGACATTGCGCATTTATGATCCCTTGCCTGGCGATCAGGGCGGCGGGATGTATTCGGCCACCTATTCGGCCATGTTGCGCCGCGTTCCGTTGGCGACCTACGGCATGTTCTCGCGCTGAATTTCCTGCGATCGGTTCAAGAGCACCGCCCGGGCCAAAGCATCAGGCATCTGACCGGCCCGACCGCATCGCGCGACGCCTTGCCATGGCGTCAACGCGCGCGTCCGCGCGATCTGAACTCACCGCGCTGGCAGCCGCACCTTTGGGTCGGTCATCCAGATGAGCGGCCAATGCCCGCAGGGTCGGAAAACGGAAGATATCGGTGATCGACAGTTTCGTCGCCCCAATGCTGTCCCTGATCTCGCGATGCGCTTGCACTGCCAGCAGGGAATGTCCGCCCAAGGCAAAGAAGTTGTCATTGGCGCCCACTTTCGGCACTCCCAAAACCCGTTCCCAAATCGCCGCAATCTGACCCTCAACATCAGAGGTTGCGGCAACAAATTCTTGCATGCCCAACGACTTGGCAGACGGGGCGGGCAAGGCTTTGCGGTCCACTTTGCGATTTGGAGTCAGCGGGAACACGTCCAGTGCCACAAAATGCGCAGGCAGCATATGATCTGGTAGAACTTCGGATAGGGCTGCCCGCAGTCCCGCCTCATGCGCGATTCCGGTCAGGTAGGCCACCAGTCGCACGTCACCCGGCATGTCTTCGCGTGCCACGACCACGGCCTGTGTCACGCCCGGTTGTCGCTCCAGCACGGCTTCAATCTCGCCCAATTCAATCCGGTATCCGCGCAGTTTGACCTGATGGTCCGTGCGCCCCAGAAAATCGATCCTGCCATCTGACCGCCACCGGACCAAATCTCCGGTTCGGTACATGCGCGCGCCCCAAGGCGTGGCTTGATCGTGCAGGACGAACGGATCGTTTACAAACCGTTCCGCTGTCAGATCTGGCCTCTGCCAATAACCGCGGGTCACGCCATGGCCCCCAATCCACAGTTCACCTGGCAAGCCAGTTGCGACAGGGTTCAGTTTGTCGTCCAACACATACATTTTCTGATTTGCCAAAGGCTTGCCGATATTGACCGTGCCTTTCGGATCGGGCGCGACATCTTCTGTCGACGACCAGATCGTCGTTTCGGTCGGTCCGTACATGTTCACAATGCGGGCTGCAGTCACTGCGCGGAGGTCTGCGACCAAAGCTGACGGCAACGCCTCACCTCCCAACATCATGGTTTTCACGCCCGTCATAGCCATTCGTGACTCTTCGTTCATCGCGATCATGCGCGCCATCGACGGCGTGCATTGCATATGCGTCACCTTGTGCCGGATGATCTGCGCTGCGATGGAAAAATCATCGGCCTCAACCCCGCCACCGGCGTTTGCGCGTTTGACCACCTCAGCCAGCGGATAGAGGCCCTCGAGTACCTTTTCAGGAGCGATTCCGTAGTCAACGAGGCAGGCCACCTCGGTGACGCCGATTCGTTTCAACTGCTCCACGCGCGCCAAGGCATCCTCAACGGTGCCAAACAGGCCTGAGTCCTCAAAATAGCGCTGAAAGGCAAAGTCGAGGATCGCCGCCGTGTCCTCAATCGACAGATCGCGCGTGTCAATATCCATGGGATTGGTGATCCCCGGTGGCTTTTTGAATGCCGGGAAAGCCCAAGCATACTGCTTGACCAGCGCCGTCGCGGCCCCAAGATAGGCCTTCATCGGCCCTTCGGCCGTACGGCGCACTTGTTCCCGATCGCGACCAACAAAGGTGTGCAGCATCAGGGTTACAGTGAACCGTTCGGGGTCGTGCCCGGCATCACGAAGCGCTTGATGGTAAAGCTTTATCTTGCCCGCAACCTCGTCAATGGTCTGGCCCAAAAGATGCGTCAACACGTTGGCACCAATCGCCCCGGCCTCTCGCCAGGTCTCGGGATTGCCTGCCGTTGTCACCCAGATCGGCAGCTCTTTCGACACCGGGCGCGGCTGCGTCACCACAGACAGCGTGCCATCTGCCGTTGGAAATTCAACCGCCTCTCCCCGCCACAGTCGACGGATTTGATCTGTCGCCGCAAACATTGCCGTCTTGTTGTTCGGCGGTGTGTTTTCTGGCCGCAGCACGAAGTCATCCGGGTGCCAGCCCGAGGCCACGGCCATTCCTGCACGGCCGTTCGTCAAATTGTCGATCACCGCCCAATCCTCGGCGATCCGCGCCGGATGGTGCAGCGGCACCACGCAAGATCCTGCCCGCACACCAATATTCTTCGTGACTGCAGCCACTGCTGCGCCCGTCACCGACGGGTTCGGATAGGGGCCACCAAAGGCATGAAAGTGCCGCTCGGGCGTCCAGACCGCACAAAACCCGTGGGTGTCGGCAAACTTCGCGCCTTCCAGCAGCAGTTCGTATTTCTTGGGTCCGACGCCATCGTCATTCCCCCAATAGTACAGCGAAAACTCCATCTTCTGGGCAGAGGCGATCCGCCCACCAGACACAACCGCCCGGTTTTCATCACTGGTCAGCACCACTTTGAACCCGCGGGCCAGTGTCCAGAACAACTCCAGCACCGAGATATCAAACGACAGCGACGTCAGGGCCAACCAGACTCCGCCATCTGCGCCAATCCGCTGATCCATGCCCGCAAAGAAATTTGCCACATTGCGATGTTCAACCATGACACCCTTCGGTCGCCCGGTGGAACCAGAAGTGTAAATCATATAGGCCAGATCGGCTGGCGTGACTCCTGTGTCGGGATTGGTGCCGCTTGCCTCTGGTGGGCGGCCATCGGTGTCAAGGCACAGCACTTGGGCATTGTGCGCCGGCAAAGTTGCCGCAATGCCAGATTGGGTCACAATCACTGGGCAGGCTGAATCGTCGATATATAGCACAATACGATCAATGGGATAGGCTGGGTCCATTGGAACATAGGCGCCACCGGCCTTCTGAATACCCAAAGCTCCGATGACCATTTCCAGGCCGCGGTGTACGCAAAGCCCGACCAGTGTTCCCGGGCGCACACCCATGCCTGTCAACACATGCGCAACCCTGTTGGCACGGACGTTCAACTGCGCATAGGTTAATGAAGCCTCCTCGCAGACCAAGGCAACAGCATCCGGAGTGCGCATCACTTGCTCTTCAAACGCCTGATGCACACAGGTGTTCACAAATGGCGCCTGGGTTTGGTTGAAGCCATGCAAAACCAGATCCCGCTCTGCATCTGTCAAAGTTGACACATTTGCCAAGTCCGCGTCGGGCGGCAAATCAGACATCTGGGCCGCCACATGGGCGATGCGAGTAGCCAATGTGTGCGCTTCGGAAACCGTCATGCGAGCAACATCGTAATGCAAGGCTGTTGGTGTCAGAGTCACCACGCTTCCCGGCACCGGGCTGTCTGGAGAAAGACCCAATTGCGGCACTTCGAGGCCCGCCAAGCCAATTTCGCGGGTCATCAGATCAAGCGGAAATCCCGGCCCTGCTTTGTCCAATGCGACAGCCGCGCGCGCCACGGCCAAAGCGCCCGTGGCACCGACTCTCACAGGCACCCACCCGCTGATATAGCCTGGCAATCCGGCTCGGCCCATTGCCAAATCCACCGATCCCAGCCCCAGAGCCCGTACGCAGGCCAGCGCCAGGACGTCCAACTCACCCGCAAGCGGCACAGAAGCCCAGCCCGTGCCCTGCCCCGCAGTGGCCATAACGACGGCGGGCTGCAACGCCAGCAACGCCCGCCGCAAGCGCGATTCAAACGGCACGACGGCCGCCAGGGCGGCGGTTAGGCCTGCTTCGATTTCGGGCAGAACCGCATCGGTCACTGTGTGCGGGTTCACCGGCAAGCCTTTGATCTGGCATGTCAATTT
>JBIHZO010000533.1:0-2537 GCA_044231405.1 Cypionkella sp.
TTCATCTCGGACACTTACCCACAAAGCTGCCGTGCGAAAGCCCAAAACGGCGGCTTTACCCCCATATAGCTGACAGCTATATGTCAGTTGCCTTTTCCCGGGAAACCCGATGCGCCGCACCGACCGTCTGTTCGATCTGATCCAGATACTGCGCGATGGCCGCCTGCACCGGGCGTCCGAAATGGCGACACGCCTGCAGGTTTCGGTGCGCACGATCTGGCGCGATGTCGCCACACTGGCCGCATCGGGTCTGCCGGTGGAAGGGGAGCGCGGCGTCGGTTACATCCTGCGTGCGCCGATCACCCTGCCACCGATGATCCTGAACGCGGTGGAGCTGGAGGCGTTGCGGCTGGGCCTGCGCCTTGCCGCGAGCGTTGAGGATGCAACTTTGGCCGCAGCCGCCCGGGCGCTGGCCAAGAAGATTGCCTCGGTCACGCCCGCACCCACCCGCGACGATCCGGGTGAACTGTTTGCCTTTCCCGGACCCACCGACAACCGCGCGCCTGCACATCTGCCGGTATTGCGCCGCGCGATCCGGGCACAAGAGCGGGTGACGATCACCTATATCGACCCGCACGGCCTGGAAAGTCACCGGGATATCAGGCCCTTGGCGCTGGAGAAGAACGCACGGGTGTCAACCTTGGCGGCATGGTGTGAGGCGCGCAGCGATTTTCGCAGCTTTCGCGTGGACCGGATCGTGGCTGTGAACCCCACCGGCGAAACCTTTGCCGATGAACCGGGCCGCAGGCTGGCCGATTACCGCGCGCGGGTGGACGCCGAGGCGAACCCCGCCGCCAACGTCACGCCGCCCCGGACCTGATCCGAGGCGGCGTGGAACCGGGGTCAGACCGCCGAAAAGACATAACAGCGGTCCCGTCGGATCATCAGCCATAGCGCCGTACCGGCTTTCGGCAAAAACACCCCCGGCACCGAGGCGGTCAGGGTGGACCCGTCAAACGCCATCTTGAATTCCACCAAAGATTCCCGCCCCAGATACCGCGCGCGCTGCACCACGCCACGCGCCGGGGTGCCGTCCATCGGCGTCGGATTCGGCCCACGCCCGGCCCGGTCGAAATCTATCTTCAGGTGCTGCGGTCGGATCACGATATCCACCGCGTCGCCATCACCATGCCCCGGCGTCAGGAAAGCGCCAAAGGGCGTATCCGTCAAAGCCCCGCGCGAGGTGCCACGGATCACATTGACATCGCTGAAGAAGGCCGCCGCCGCCCGGTCAACCGGGGCGTTGTAGATATTGTAGGGCGCGCCGCGTTGCACCACCGCCCCCGCGCGCATCAGCGCAATCTCGTCGGCCATCCGCATCGCCTCGTCTGGCTCATGCGTGACCAACAGAACCGCCGCCCCCTCTTCTTTCAGCACCTCCAGCGTCGCATCACGGATACCGTCGCGCAGACGGTTATCAAGGCCAGAAAACGGCTCGTCCATCAGCATCACGCGCGGGCGCGGGGCCAGCGCGCGCGCCAGCGCCACCCGCTGTTGCTCGCCACCCGACAGCTCATGCGGGTGTTTGCCGCCAAAGCCAGACAGGTTGACCTTTTCCAGCAGCTCCCCCACCCGAGCCGCCTTGGCTGCGCGGTCACAGGTCAGTCCGAAACCCACATTCCCCGCCACCGTCAGATGCGGAAACAACGCAAAATCCTGAAACATCAGCCCCACGCCCCGCGCTTCTGGCGGCAGGTTCACCCCCGGCCCGAAAACCTGATGCCCGTCGATCAGGATCCGGCCCTCATCGGGTCGTTCCACCCCAGCGATCATGCGCAACGTGGTGGATTTGCCGCAACCCGAAGGGCCCAAAAGACACATCACCTGTCCCGCTGCCACCGCCAAGGACACCCCGGCCACAACCTGCCTGCCGCCAAAACTGCGGGTCAGGTCGTGCACCTCAAGGCGAAGCGGCAAGGTCAAGGCGGTATCCCTAGTGAATTGCTAAGGCATTGCCTAACAGGCAAGGGCAAAAGGGGCAAGTCGTGACAACCCCTTACAGCGTGGCGTTGGTGGCCCCTCCATCCAGCAAGATGTTTTGCCCGACGATGAACCCCGCCTGCTGACTGCACACAAACGCACAGGCCGCGCCAAACTCTGCTGCCGTGCCATAGCGTCGCGCGGGAATCGTCGCTTGCCGTTCCGCCCGCGCCTGATCCATGCTGATCCCCCGCGCCGCGACCACGCCGCCATCCAGCGCCGTTGCGCGGTCAGTGTCGTGGATGCCCGGCAGCAGGTTGTTGATGGTGACCCCAAATGGGGCGACCTGCCGCGACGTGCCGCCGACATAACCCGTCAGGCCCGCCCGCGCCGCGTTGGACAGACCCAGTTGCGGGATGGGTGCCTTGACAGATTGTGAGGTGATGTTGACCACCCGGCCCCAACCCTGCGCAATCATTCCGGGCAAAAGAGCCGTCATCAGCGCAATCGGCGTCAGCATGTTGCCATCCAGCGCCTTGATGAAATCATCCCGCGTCCAGTCTGACCAGATGCCGGGCGGCGGACCTCCTGCGTTGGTCACCAGAATATCCACTGCA